>JAJPJN010000004.1 GCA_021324185.1 Terriglobia bacterium
AACGGCATGCCGCAGAAGCTGATCGAACTGCTCACCACGAATCTGGAACTGGATCAGAACGATGTATATCGCGTGAACGGCCCGCTCGATCTCAGCCGCACGCGCGCGCTGTTAAATCTTGACCGCCCGGCGCTGAAAGATAAGCCGTTCATTCCGGCCACCCCGCACGCGTTTATCAGCAAGCAGCCCGCCGATATTTTTGCTGCTATCCGCGAGTCGGATATTCTGCTGCACCATCCCTTTGATTCGTTCCAGCCGGTGGTGGATTTTCTGCGCGCGTCCGCCGAAGACCCGGACGTACTCGCCATCAAGATGACGCTGTACCGTGTCGGCTTGAATTCTCCGATTGTTGAAACCCTGCTCGACGCAATTCAGAACGGCAAACAAGTGGCGGCAGTCGTGGAATTAAAAGCGCGCTTCGATGAAGAGAGCAACATCGGCTGGGCACAGAAGCTGGAGCATGAGGGCGTGCACGTCATCTACGGATTGCCTGGGCTAAAAGTACACGCCAAGATGGCGATGGTGGTGCGGCGCGAAGGCGAGACGATTCGCCGTTATATCCACCTGGGGACGGGCAACTACAATCCAACGACAGCGCGCGTCTATACGGATCTTGGCCTTTTCACCTGCGATGAAGAGATCGGCGCGGATGTGAGCGATCTGTTCAACCACCTCACCGGGTATTCGGCGAAGAAGTCTTATCGCAAGCTATTAGTTGCGCCCGATAGCCTGCGGCCGGGGCTGGAACGATTGATCCGGGCGGAAATGAAACGGCAGCACGAGCACGGTGACGGCTACCTGATTTTTAAGATGAACGCGCTCGAAGATCCCGGCATGATCCGCCTCTTATATGAGGCATCGCAGGCGGGTGTACAGATCGATCTCATCGTGCGCGGTGTCTGCTCGCTACGGCCGGGCTTGCGCGGCGTAAGCGAAACCATTCGCGTGCGCAGCATTATCGGCCGGTTCCTGGAGCACAGCCGCATTTATTATTTCCACAACGGCGGCAATGAGCGCGTGTTCGTGGGGAGCGCCGACCTGATGCCTCGCAACTTGAACCGGCGTGTGGAGATTCTGTTTCCCATCGACGATCGCAAACTGATCCGGCGCCTGCGCGACCGCATCCTGATGAAATATCTCGAAGACGATGCCGCGGCGCGAATCATGCAGCCCGACGGCAGCTACACGCGCGCCAAGCGGGAACACGGAAAGCGCCCGCTGAATAGCCAGACCTGGTTTTTGAAACGCATTGAAGCTTGACCTGGTTCTTCTGGCGCTCGCAAGCGCGGTGTCGCTGCTGCTCATCTATATATTGGCCCGCAAGCGTTGGCTGCCTCCGCCTCAATTCGAAGAATTCATCGCCGCGCTGCCGGATTCGGAATTAGATCTGCCCGTCGAAGGCCCTCCCGAGCAGGAAAGCCTGGCGCGCGCGATGAAGGCAATGGCCGGGCGGGTCCGCCAGGTCGTCGAAAAGGCAAATCTCGAGGCAGCGCGCCGCGAGACCATTCTCGCCTGCATGGCCGAAGGAGTGCTGGCCGTCAGTTCCGACCTGAAAGTTATCTTCTGCAATGATGCCTTCGCACACGCATTCAGCATTCGCGTGCCGGTGAAACAAGGGCTGATTCTGTATGAAGTAGTGCGCGAGCCGGAGATTCGAAACATGCTGGAGCTGGTGCTGCAAACGGGCGCCAAAGAGATGCGGCGTTTCCGTTTGCCCAGCGCCGCCGGCCGCTGGTTTGAAGCGCGAGCGCTGCCGTTCGGGCAGGCTCCCGCGCGGGGCGCGGTGATTGTGCTGCACGATGTCACCGATATTCAACGCCAGGAGCAGATTCGCAAAGCTTTCGTCGCAGATGTCTCGCATGAGCTGCGCACGCCGCTGGCGGCTATTCGCGGCTACGCCGAGACATTACTGGACGGCGCGTTAGAAGACACGAGCAATAATCACAAGTTCGTCGAAATCATTTTGTCGCATGCGATCCGGCTGAACAATATCGCTTCCGACTTACTGATCCTTTCGGAGCTGGATTCTGAGGCGCCGCCGGCCGAACCGCCGGAGCCGGTTTCGGTGCGCGATGTGATCGAGTCCGTTATCAACACAGTAGGGGCTGCGGCGATGGAACGCAAGGTTCAGATCGCGCACACGGTTTCCGATGAATGCTTCATCGCAGGCCAGCGCTACCGGCTGGAACAGGTGCTTGTCAATCTGGTGGATAACGCGGTCAAGTTCAACCGGGCTGGAGGTGAAGTTCGGATTGCTGGGGTTTGCACTGAAGACGGGCAGATTCGCATTTCCGTCAGCGATACGGGCATCGGCATTCCAAGCCAGGATCTGAACCGGATTTTCGAACGCTTTTATCGCGTCGACAAAGCGCGTTCACGGCCGTCCGGGGGAACGGGATTGGGATTGCCCATTGTGAAGGAGATCGTCAGCCGCATGGGTGGAGCGGTTCAAGTGGAAAGCCAGTTAGGACGTGGATCCACGTTCACGGTGGCTTTGCCCGCTTACAAGCAGCCGCCGGCCGCAGTATCTTAGCTTCATGACAGATCGCCAGAAGATTTCGTCTGGAGTGAAGTGGGAGGAGATCGTCGGCTACAGCCGCGCAGTGCGCGCCGGCAGCAGAATCTATCTGACCGGAACGACGGCGACGGATGAGAACGGCAACATTGTGGGTGAAGACGATGGCTATGCGCAGACGGTTCAGATCATCCGCAATATTGAGCGGGCGCTGAAACAAGCCGGCGCGACGCTTGAAAACGTCGTGCGGACCAGAATGTTTGTCACCGACATCTCGCGCTGGCAGGAATACGGGCGGGCGCACCGCGAATTCTTCGACACCATACGGCCCTGCGCCACCATGGTGGAGGTACGGGCGCTCATCGATCCGCGAATGCTGATCGAAATCGAAGTGGAAGCAGAACTTTAAACCGGGCGGCGTTCACCGATTTGTAACTCGATTGTCACACCAAGTTGCTTACACGCTTTCGATACTAGGTTCCGAGGAACAGAGCACAGGTGAAAATCATACAGATCGCGGTGGCCGTTGCCGCCGCGGCGCTTCCGGCCGCGGCGCAGGTTCAGCTAACGGGCGCGGGAGCTACTTTCCCGGCGCCGATTTATCAGAAGTGGTTTAGCGAGTACGCCTCGAAGGGCGTGCAGATCAATTACCAGCCCATCGGTTCGGGCGGGGGCATTCGAGGCATCAACGAAGGCACCGTGGATTTCGGCGCGAGCGATATGCCGCTCGATGCACAGCAACTTAAGAACTTCAAAGACAAACATGGATACGATCTGCTGATGCTTCCGACTGTTGTGGGAGCAGCCGTTCCGGTCTACAATTTGCCCCGCGTTACGGCCGCGCTGCGATTTACCGGGGACGCGCTGGCCGGCATCTACCTGGGCAAGATTACGATGTGGAACGCGCCCGAACTGAAGGCGGCTAATCCGGGCGTCAACTTGCCGGCACAGAAGATTGTGGTGGTCCATCGTTCAGAGGGCAGCGGGACAACGTTCTGCTTTACCGACTACTTATCGAAAGTGAATGCCGGATGGGCCGCGGTGGGGAAGAACACGTCGGTGAATTGGCCGGTGGGTATCGGCGCCAAGGGGAACGACGGTGTGGCTGGAATGATCCGACAACAAAAAGGCGCGATTGGCTATGTCGAGTTGATATACGCGGTCAACAACCATCTTCCGTACGGCCTGGTGCGCAACAAGGCGGGTCAATTTGTGAAGGCAGATATTGCGTCGGTCGGGGCGGCTGCAGCTTCGGTGACGGAGCTGCCTCCCGATCTGGGAATCTCGATTACGGATGCGCCGGGGAAGGACGCGTATCCGATTTCGACATATACCTGGCTGCTGGTTCCAAGCAAGATTGAGGACGCACAGAAGCGCCAGGCGATTAAGGGCTTTTTGAAGTGGGCGATCACCAGCGGCCAGAGCGAGGTGGGAGCGCTCGATTATGTGCCTTTGCCGAAGGCCGTTGTGGCGGCAGAGGAGAAGCAGATCGCCAGGATACAATAGCGGTCCGAATGTGGGATTTCAATCTGCCTGATGGCGACGTCTTTCCCAGTTGAGCCGCGTGTGATTGTTCGCTCGCCGCGAACATTCATCGAGCGCCTTCGCGGCGGCGATCAGATTGCGTTATTGACCACGCTCGTCTGCGCGGTCACGATTATCGTCGTAGTGGCGCTGATTGTTGTGGAGCTTTGGATGAACTCGCAGCCGGCGATAAAGGCGTTCGGCTGGCATTTTCTGACGAGCTCGACGTGGGATCCGAATGCGGAAAAATTCGGCGCGCTGCCGTTTATTTACGGCACCTGTCTGACCTCGGCGCTGGCATTGTTGATTGCCATTCCGCTGGGCATCGCGGCAGCTATTTTTCTAGCTGAAATGGCGCCGCCGCAGTTATCGAACCTGCTCACGTTTCTAATCGAGCTGCTGGCAGCGGTGCCGAGCGTGATTTACGGGCTGCTTGGGATCTTCGTTCTGGTGCCGCTGATTCGCGATTGCCTGGTCCCGGTATTGGTGAAGTTCTTCGGTTACCTGCCGATCTTTCAAGGCGATTTCTATGGCGTGAGCTTTTTGTCTGCAAGCCTGGTGCTTTCCGTCATGGTGGCGCCGTTCATCATTTCGGTGTCACGCGAGGTTCTGCTGGCGGTGCCGGTGGAGCAACGCGAAGCGGCGCTGGCGGTGGGCGCGACGAAATGGGAGGCGACGTGGCAGATTGTTCTTCCGAACGCGAGCACGGGCATTATCGGCTCGGTGTTTCTGGCGCTGGCGCGAGCGTTGGGAGAGACGATGGCGGTGACGATGGTGATCGGCAACACGCCGAAGATCACCGCCTCGTTGTTTTCGCCCGGCTATTCGATTGCCGCCGTTATCGCCAACGAATTTGCGGAAGCGAGCGGGCGGCTATACGTTTCCTCTCTCATATTCCTGGGGCTGGTGCTGTTTGGCTTGACGATAGTGATTAATGCCGTAGCGCGGATTCTGGTTTTGACGACTACGCAGAGGAGTGCGTAAGTTATGGACCTGCGGGTTTCGAGACGGCGCAAGATCGTGAACGTGGTCATGCTGAGCCTGTCGGGCGTTTGTACTGCGCTGGTGATGGGCGTTCTGTTCTTCATTCTGGGATACCTGTTCTGGCATGGGGCGAAGTCGCTCAACTGGAACTTTCTCACGCAGGTTCCGAAGCCATCGGGCCAGACCGGCGGCGGCGTGGCTAATGCGATTGCGGGCAGCGCCAAGGTGCTGCTGCTTGCGACGTGCATAGGAGTTCCCATCGGATTTCTGGCGGGCGTTTATCTGGCTGAATACAGCGGGAAGACGTTTGCGTTCACCATCCGCTACGTAGTGGATCTGCTCAACGGCGTGCCTTCGATCGTGATCGGGATTGTGGCTTACGCGCTGGTGGTGCGGCCGATGGGGCATTACTCGGCGCTGGCGGGAGGCGTTGCGCTGGGAATCATGATGATTCCGATTGCGGTGCGGACGACAGAGGAGTTTCTGCGCTCGGTTCCGAATTCGATGCGCGAAGGCGCGATGGCTTTGGGAGCTACGCGCGCCCGCACGATCTTCACGGTGGTGGCGCCGGCGGCGATATCGGGACTGATTTCGGGCATGATGCTCAACCTGGCGCGAGTGGCGGGAGAAACCGCTCCGCTGTTATTTACCGCTCTGGGCAACATGTTCTGGAGCCGCGGCTGGCTGCAACCGATTGCGACGCTGCCGGTGACGATATACAACTACGCAATCGCACCGGAGGAGGATCTGCACCAGCAGGCATGGGCGGCGGGATTCGTTCTGTTATTCCTGGTTTTGGGAATCAACGTGACGGCCCGTATGATCATTGCCCGCGGATCAGCATCCGCACGGAGATAGATGCACGTGGCGACGTTTCGACAGCAGTTGGCAAAAGAGCCGGCGATTGCAGCCGAAGGAAGTGGAGTGCAAAAGACAGCGCTCGCGGTAAAGCTTCAGGCCGAGAATCTCAATTTCTATTACGGCAAGTTTCAAGCGCTACACGGCATCAGCCTCAGCATTGTGACTTACAAGATCACGGCGTTTATCGGGCCGTCCGGTTGCGGCAAATCAACTTTTCTCCGCACGATGAACCGGATGAACGAGACGGTTCGCAACACGCGCGTGGAAGGCAAGCTGCTGTTGGACGGGCAGGACCTTCGTGAGATGGACGTGACCTTTGTGCGGCGGCGCGTGGGGATGGTGTTTCAGAAATCGAATCCGTTTCCGAAGACGATCTTTGACAACGTCGCTTATGGGCTGCGAGTGAATGGCGTTCGTTCGCGCCCGGTGATTGAGGCGGCGGTGGAACGGAGCCTGCGGCGCGCGGCGCTGTGGGATGAAGTCAAAGACAAACTGAGGAAGCCGGCATCGGCGCTTTCCGGAGGACAGCAGCAGCGGCTGTGCATTGCGCGCGCGCTGGCGGTTGAGCCGGAGGTGCTGCTGCTCGATGAGCCTTGCTCGGCGCTGGATCCGATCGCGACGTTGAAGATCGAGGAACTGCTGTTTCAGATCAAGGACATCACGACGATCGTGATTGTCACTCACAACATGCAACAGGCGGCGCGGCTGGCCGATTACACCGGCTTCTTTCTGATGGGCAAGCTGATTGAATTCGACGACACGCGCAAGATCTTCCAGAACCCGAGCAAGAAAGAGACTGAAGATTACGTGACGGGGCGGTTCGGATAAACGGGTATTATTGTGCGCCATTTTGAACAAGAGCTAGAGGAACTCAAAGGGAAGCTGCTGGAGATGAGCGCGCTGGTGGAGCGAGCGGTGTATCTCAGCGTGCAGGGCGTGGTGGAAAAGAATGCCGAGCTTGCCGAGCAGGTGCTGAAGAACGAAGCGCGCATCAACCAGCTCGAAATCGAGATTGACGATATGGCGATCAGCCTGCTGGCTCTGCAAGCGCCGCTTGCCGCAGACCTGCGGCTGGTGACGGCGGCCATCAAGATCAACAACGATCTGGAGCGCATGGGCGATCTTTCAGCGAGCATTGCGCAGGCGGCGCTGGCGCTGGTGAAGGAGCCGGTGATCCGGCCTTCGATCGACATCCCGCATATTGCGGGTCTGGCGCAGGGAATGGTTCGCAAGGCGCTGGATGCCTTTGTGCAACGCGATGCGGAGCTGGCGCGCAGCGTGCTTGCTTCAGACGATGCGGTGGATAATCTACGAACCGCGAGCTATCACGAGCTGATCAGCTTCATGGAGAAGAATCCGCAGCAGATTTCGCAGGCGCTGTATCTGCTTTCGGTGGTGCGGAATCTGGAGCGCATTGCGGATCATGCGACGAACATTGCCGAAGACGTGCTGTTTCTGGTGAAGGGGATCGACGTGCGGCACCATAACGAACAGCGCGCTACGGTGGTGCAGTCGTAATCAGCTCAATTTTTCCTTCAACATTTCATTGACGGCGGTGGGGTTGGCCTGGCCGCGGCTGGCCTTCATGACCTGGCCGACTAAGAAGCCGAGCACGGCTGTTTTGCCGCTCTTAATTGCTCGACTTGTTTAGGATTCGCGGCGAGGACGTCCGCGATGATTTTTTCAAGCGAGGCGGTGTCGGAGATCTGGCGCAGGCCTTCGCGATCCATGATGGCGGAAGGCGAGTCGCCGGTTTCGAACATCCTGGGCAGGATCTCCTTGGCTAACTTGCCGGACAGCTCACCTTTGCCGATGAGCGCCACCAGTTCGCCCAGATGCGCGGCGGGGATGGGCGACTGAGCGATATCGATACCGGCTGCTTTCAACAGCCCCATGAGGTCGCCGATGACCCAGTTGGCGGTGGTTTTGCCATCGCCGCTGACTTTGGCGGCGGTTTCGAAATAGTCGCCGGTAGCGCGCGTGAGTGTGAGCACTTCGGCGTCGTATTCGCGCAGGCCGTATTGACGGACGAAGCGCTCGCGGCGGCCGGCCGGAAGCTCGGGCAGACGCGACTGGATTTCGTGCAGCCAGTGCTCGCTTACGCGCAGAGGCACGAGATCGGGTTCGGGGAAATAGCGGTAGTCGTGCGCCTGCTCTTTGCTGCGCATTCCGACGGTCTTGCCGGTTTCGACGTTATAGAGGCGCGTCTCCTGAACGACTTTGCCGCCGGATTCGATGAGCTCGACCTGGCGCTCGATTTCATATTCAAGCGCCATTTTGAGGAAGCGGAAGGAATTGAGATTTTTGACTTCGGCTTTGGTGCCGAATTTGGGAGCGCCACGCAGACGCACAGAGACGTTGGCGTCGCAGCGGAGCTGGCCTTTTTCCATGTCGCAATCGGAGACGCCGAGGTACTGCATCATCTGCTTGATTTCGGTGAGGTACGAGTATGCTTCGTCGGGCGAACGCATATCGGGTTCGCTGACGATTTCGATCAAAGGCGTACCGGAGCGGTTGAGATCGACATAGGTGTAGCGGTCGGAATCCTTGAAGCCGTCATGAATGCTTTTGCCGGCATCGTCCTCCATGTGGACGCGCGTGACGCCGATGCGCTTGTGGCCGCTGGGGGTGAGGATGTTGACGGCGCCGTGCTCGGCGAGAGGCTGATCGTACTGCGAGATTTGATAACCCTTGGGGAGATCCGGATAGAAATAGTTCTTCCGGGCAAAGCGAGAAAACGGATTGATGTGGCAGCGCAATGCGAGCGCGGCACTGATGGCGAGCTCGACGGCCTGGCGGCTGAGAACCGGCAAGGCGCCGGGCAGGCCGAGGCAGACCGGGCAGACGAGCGTGTTGGGCGGCGCGCCGAATTCGACCGCGCAACTGCAGAAGATTTTCGTTTTAGTAGCAAGCTGAACGTGCACTTCGAGGCCGATGACGGGTTCGTATTTTGCGAGCACATTTTCAGCGAGGGCAGTGGCGGACATGATTTGATTTTAGAGGCAGGAAGCCAAGAAGCGAGAAGCAGGAAGTTAGGAAGGAAGCAAGCATTGGGTTATAAGAGGCGGCCGGGGCGCTCGCCGATTTTGCCGTAGATGGGAAATGCCTGGGCAAGGTAGTAGCCGAGAGCATCGCTGGCATGAGTGCGCAGGCGGTCGGATTTATCGAGTTCGCTGGTGGGCTGGCCTTGAGCGTCGGTTTGCCAGCAGACGCGTTCGAAATCGCGGATGAGCTGGGTGCATTTGGGATCGATGAAGAGGCGGCGCTCGCCGGCGGCACTGAGGAGGCGGCTGTTGACCAGATTGATGCGGTCGCGGACGCCGGGGTTTGAGGTGGCGGCTTTGATGTGCACGACGGCCTGGCCGGCAAGGCGCGAGAAGAAATCACGGATGAGGCTCCAATCGGTTGCGGTACCGCAGGTGCGGCGCTGGTGGCCGCTGGCGTCGCCATAGGCTTCGATCTGGAGCGGCCCGAAGGCGTTCCGGGTGCGCCACCAGCGCACGTTATCCCAGAATTTTTCGCACGCGAGCGGGGTGTTGGCATCCTCGAGCACGAGCTCTTCGAGGACTTCGACGATATCGCCATCGCGCTGGGCGATGACGGAGCACATGGGATGGACGTTGAAATCGAGCGACCAGATGATGCGCGCGTTAGGACGGTATTCGCAGGGACGCACGTTCGCTTCGCGCGAGAAGGCGTGATAGGCGAGGCCGAAGGCGGTGGATTCGAAACTGGCTTCGAACTCCTGGCGATAGAGGCGTTCATCGAGCTCGCGCGCGGCGCTGGCGAGTTCTTCGGGAGTGACGTTGCCGCCATCGAGCGTGGTGAAATGAAACGCCTGCCAGCCGCGATTGGATTGCGCGAATTGGAAACGGTCATAAAGATGATCGTGGCCTTGCGGGGTGCCGATGAAGAGGGCGCGGCCGCGGCGGTCGGCGAGGGCGGGGCGAATGATTTCGGGCCAGACTTCGGGTTTCATGGAGGCGAATTCGTCGAGGACGACGAAATCGAGGCCGGAGCCGCGGAGCGAATCGTAGTGATCGGCGCCGCGGAGTGAGATGAGGCCGCCCTTTTCCAAGCGGACGGTTAGTTCGGATTCGTTAAAGGCGACGCCGGGCGCCGCACGCAACATGGTTTTGAGGCGATCCCAAGCGATAATTTTGGCCTGGCGGTAAGTAGGGGCGATATACCAGGCGGTGCGATTGGGAAAATCCCAAACGCAAGAGACGAGTTCAGCGAGCGCGAGTTGGGTTTTACCGAAGCGGCGCCCGGCGACGAGGACGCGGAAGCGGCTTTGGCTTCGAAAGACGTCGGCTTGGGCCGGCTGGAGCCGCAGCCTTAATTCGTGGCCGGTGGATCGCATGGGCGTTTTTCACATTCGATGACGAGTTTGGCGCGGACAATGGTGGGTGACTGCGAAGTGGGGCCGGTATCGCGCCAGCCGCAGCGGGCTTTTACCCAGAGGCTGGTGGCGGGGAAATTGGAACCGGAGCTTGCGGATTTGTGAAGCGTTTCGAGAACTTGCCGGTTGCCTTCAGCCGCGCCTTCGCGCAACTCGCGTTTGTAGATTTTTTGCAATTTTTTGGAGGAGAGCTGGATCTGCGCCGCAATCTCCTGGTCGCTCATGCCGATTGCGGCCAGTGAGCGCACACGTTCGCTATGTTCGAGGGTGTTCATAAATTAGCTATCAGCCATCAGCTATCAGCGGTCAGCTAATAAGGAAAATGTTTTTTACCTTTAAAAGCTGAGGGCTGATTGCTCCATTCAAGCTGCCATTTGGGCGAAGTTTTTGACGAAGTCGGGGCCTCCGAAG
Source organism: Terriglobia bacterium (assembly GCA_021324185.1). Lineage (GTDB taxonomy): Bacteria > Acidobacteriota > Terriglobia > Bryobacterales > Bryobacteraceae > Bog-105. The sequence continues at coordinate 10,698 of JAJPJN010000004.1, forward strand.
CGCTCCATTTGGGTTGCGGCGCGGATTCCGGCAGTGATGGCGTTCGATTGTGCCTGCTCGGCACGGCATTTCGCGGTGGCGACTTTGAACGGATGGAGCTCGGCGCGGCGGGTTTCTTCGGCTTCTTCGCGTTTCCGGCGAACAAAGCCAATTTCGGACTTTTCTCTTTCTTTTCTGAGTTTTAGCAGGGCATTTAGAGCGCGGTGGAAGAGCCGGTCCTGGTGTGCTTCGATCAAAGTGAAGCGTTCCAGGTCGGCCAGGATATCCACTTCCATCTGATTTTTCGCTTTCAGCTCGGGAGGCTGGTTGGTGATAAAACAGACTTCCTGATAGCGGGCCGCGCG
>JAJPJN010000121.1 GCA_021324185.1 Terriglobia bacterium
CGGGTGCAGGAGAAGGCGAGTTAGGCGGATCGGTCTGCGGGGAACGCCGGCTATCGGATAGATCGGTGTTCCCTCAAAATCTGCACTGTTTTATCGATGGGTAATGCTTCCACGGTGTGACCATTCCCGGTCATTGTGACTGCTCGAAACATCGAGTTGTAAATCGCCTCCTCGGTCGCTTCGATCGCAGCCAGAAATAGCGGCGACATGGCATCGTTGCTGAGCGTTTCAATATGTCCCGTCAGAGATTTGTCAGACGAGTGAATCCGTAAGCTCGATGCTGTCGAGAATGCGATTGCGTAATCTCCACTGCCGTTTGATGCCGAGCTGCCCGCGCGAGCCATGCCCAGCCATGCCCGCGCTGCAAGGCGCTTCAGATTCCGCGCATCGAGCGGTGCATCGGTTGCGATGATCATCATGCAGGACCCGTCTGCTTTGTCTTCTCCTGTGCCTTGTTGCTTCAACTCGTTGCGCAAATAATATTGACCCAATTCCTGGCCAACGGGAGCACCGTTGATCGTGAGCACGCCTCCAAAATTCGTCTGGACCAGCACGCCGATTGTGTAGCCGCCAAGGGCTTGGGGCAGCTTCCGTGACGAGGTGCCAATGCCGCCTTTCCACCCGAATGCAACGGTTCCGGTCCCGGCGCCCACGGCGCCCTCTTCGACGGGACCGCCTCTCGCATTCCTGATGGCAGTGAACACATCTTCACGGGTGACGTGAAAACCTCGAATATCGTTCAGGTATCCATCGTTAGTCTCGCCAACCACAGGGTTGACGGACAGAACCTCCTCGTTTCCCTGGAGAGCCAGTATGTAGCGCGTCAATGCCGCTGCTATGTCCGGCACGCTCGTTGTGTTTGTCAGCAGAATCGGAGTTTCGATGCTCCCCATCTCCTCCACTTGAGTGGACCCGGTCAGCTTCCCGTAACCGTTTCCGACGAAGATCCCGCCCGGCACTTTTTCCCGATACAAATTCCCCGAGTGCGGCAAAACGGCAGTCACGCCGGTGCGGACATTGTCGCCTTGAATGATTGTGACTTGACCGACTTCAACACCCGGACGTCTGTAATGGCATCCATCGGACCGCTTGGCAGAATCCCGATTCTCAGTCCCAACTGTGAAGCGCGAGGCCGTGTATTGGAAGTTGTCTTTTGAGCAGAGACGAACGACGTGAGAAGTAGAAAGATCACTGCAACCAAGAACCTGTAAGCCATACAACTTCTACTACCAAACCCCAAAGCAGACGCGAGAAACAGGTGGACAATACCTCGCCTCCGGGTAAACTCGCGAATAGTCGATGATCCTCTCCGAACAACTCATCGCAAACTGCCGCAAAACGCCCGAGCGCGAGGCATGGCTCAATAGCTTGCCGGCCATGTTGCAGGAATTAAGCGATCGTTGGTCATTGCGCATCGACGCGCCGTTTCACCATGCCCACGTAACATGCTCCTGGGTTGCCGCCGTTGTTCGCGCCGATGGGACTCCGGCTGTCTTGAAACTGGGAATGCCTCACATGGAAGGCGCGGACGAAATTCATGGTCTGCGATTCTGGAACGGCGATCCTACCGTGCAACTGCTTGCGGCGGACGACGGCGTCGGTGCGATGCTGCTCGAACGCTGCCAACCCGGAACGATGCTTCGTTTCGAGCCGGAGTGCGAACAAGATGCCGTGATCGCGAACCTTCTGCGCCGCCTCTGGCGCAGATCAGCTTCGCCGGCCGGGACGCATCCATTCCGCCATTTGTCAGAGCTGATCGCAGCCTGGAGCGAAGAGAGTGTTGCACAGTCTCAGCACTGGCGCGATCACGCTCTGGTGAATGAGGGATTGCGCGTCATGGCAGATCTCGCCAAACCAGCGCCGTCCGACAGGCTTCTCGCGACAGACCTTCACGCCGGAAACGTCCTGCGCGCCGAGCGCGGGCCCTGGCTGGTGATTGACCCCAAGCCATTCATCGGCGATCCAGCCTATGACGTGGTTCAACACCTGCACAATTGCGAAGAGCGGCTTCACGCCGATCCAGTCGGCCTTGTCACACGCCTCGCGGACCTCGCCGAGCTCGACGAGCAACGCGTCAGACTCTGGACGTTTGCTCGCGCCGCCGCCGACCCGCGCGACGACTGGAGCAACATGCTTTGGATGGACATCGCCAGTAAGCTCGCTCCCTAGTTTTATCGCCGGAACCCTGAAATCCTTCCCACCACCCACAACGGCCAGGTTCCCGGTCGCGTGGGGCGGGCTTTAGCCGGCCAATCAGCCGGGGGACAGCCGGCCCTCTGGCCCGTTCGAGATAAGGCCGTCCCACCGATCACAACTCTCCCGCCCCTCCGATCCGGCTGATCGCGTGCGACTTCCGCCAATTCTGCCGATGCTCCCGCGCGCCCGCGTTTCACAATCATGATGGAAACCGACCGAATGCCACCGAAACCAAAGCACGCATCAAATCGCCGCTCACCCCGCTGCCCTCGGCGCTTCGCAAAAGTGTTTTTGCCAAACGAACCCAACAACTGCCTGAAAACAAAGAAAGGCGCACTCCCGCAACCCGACCGAACCCAAGCCTTCCCGAACCTGCCCGGAGCCCGTAACGTAATCACCGTCAGATCGTTTAAACTGAAAGAAACTATATTCGCCGGATCTTCGCGTCCGTCCGACCCCAGACCGGCAAAACTGTCATCCAAGCCCCTTCTGCGCCGGA
>JAJPJN010000019.1 GCA_021324185.1 Terriglobia bacterium
GGAGCCGATCGCTTGCCTGCGTCAATCGCCTTCGCAGTGCTCCTCGACCGCGCCAACAGGCCTCAGAACCGTCGGCGGCAGATAACGGAACCCCGCGCCACCGCACCGGGAAGCTATCAGCTATCAGCTCTCAGCTATCAGCTATCAGCGGTCAGCTCTCAGCGGTCAGCTCTCAGCTCTCAGCGGTCAGCTCTCAGCGGTCAGCTTAAGGAAGCCTGAAACACAGAAGAGGCCGCCTGGAAAGGCGGCTGCAGGCAAGAATGCCTGCCCCACGGGGCGCACTTCCGTGCCGGAAGTCAGCGAATCGGGAGGATTTTCGATGATCGCGTCCTGCGGGGTGACGCCGGAGAGAACTTCTACGGTAGTTCCGAAATCGCGGCCGATGGTGATGGGCACCAGTTCCGCTTTGTTGTTGCGAACGACTGCCACTTCCATGCCGTTGGAGCGGAAGATCAAGGTATTTACGGGAATCGTTACCGCCGGAGTCTCGGATTTCAGCTTGAGGTGCACGGATAGAAATGCGCCGGGCAGCAATTCACCGGTCGGATTATCGACGTCGACTTCCGTCAACAGCGTGCGCGAGACCGGGTCAATGGAATCAGAAGTACGCACGATTTTTCCGGGAAACTGCCGCCCGGGAAACTCCGCCTGGGTGAGATAAGCGGCGCCGCCAGGCCTGACGTCACGCGAATACTGCTGCGGCACATTGACATAAACACGCAGCTTACTGGTAGCTGCGATGTCGAACAGTTCCTTGCCCGGAGCGTTTGCGCCCGCATCGATCAATGCGCCGATATCGACATTGCGCGCAGTGATTATGCCGTTGAAGGGCGCGTAGACGTTCTGGAAGTGCTGCATCTCTTCGAGGCGCCGCACGTTGAATGCTGCCGAATCGAGCATGGCTTTTTTCGCCTGCATATCGCCGATGCGGTCGTCGACATCCTGCTTTGCGACCGAATCGGTTTTGAATAACGCCTCGTAGCGGGCTGCGGTCGTGCGGGCAAGATCGTAGTTGGCTTGCGCGGTGGCCAGGTCGGCGCGGGCCTGGTCGAGCTGGCGGTCGATTTCGGGAGTTTCGATGACGGCAAGCAGTTGTCCGGCTTTGACGTGCGCGCCGATATCGAAATTCCAGCTTTTGAGATACCCGTTGGTGCGGGCATAGATGGGCGTGGCGACGTACGCCTGGGCGTTGCCGGGGAGCACCACCTCTTCGACATTGCCGCCGGGTTTGGGATGGACGATGCTCACGGTGGGGATGGCTCTTGCGAGAGATTCCCGTTTGAGAGCCGCAGCCGCATTCACGCGCGCTTCGATCCCGCTAAAAATGTCATAGGCGATTGCGGCCGCCAACGCGCAGATCACCACGATGATGACGATGCGAAGGCCGATGGGGACGCGCGCGATGGATTTGCGAACGGGACCGGCCGTTTGCTGGGTGCTCATCGGGCGTGCGCTCCGGTGGGGCGGGCGCGCCCGCGGCTATGCAGAAATGCGAACACTGCCGGGACAAAGATCAGCGTGGCGACGGTTGCGAGCAGCAGGCCTCCAATGACGGCGCGGCCGAGCGGGGCATTCTGCTCGCCGCCCTCACCCATTCCCAACGCCATCGGAACCATGCCGATGATCATTGCGAGGGCCGTCATGATGACCGGGCGGAAGCGGGTGTAGCCCGCAGAGCGTGCAGCGCTGACAGGGTCGCCGGATTCGAGGAGTTCCTCTTTGGCGAAGCTGACCACGAGAATGCTGTTCGCGGTGGCGACGCCCATGCACATGATGGCGCCCATCATGGCCGGGACGCTGAGAGTCGTATGGGTTGTAAACAGCATGAGAAGGATGCCCGCGAGCGCGGCAGGCAGCGCCGTAATAATGATGAACGGATCGAGCCAGGACTGAAAGTTCACTACGATCAGCAGGTAGACGAGGAGGATGGCGAACAACAAGCCACCGATGAGCCCTACAAACGATTCGCGCATGGTTTCGATCTGTCCACGGATGATCATCTCCGAGCCGCGCACGAGGTTGCGGCGATTGGCATTCACGATTCGTTCGACATCGCCGCCGACAGCAGCCAGATCGCGGCCGTCTGCCGAGCCGAAGATATCGATGGTGCGCTGGATATCGTAATGGTTGACAACGGCCATGCCGTTGCCGCGGCTGATGGAGGTGACGTCGTTCAGGATCTCTGAGGTTTTTGGCTGTGTGGCGGTGAGCGGCAGGTTGCGCAAATCCTGCAATGAGTTGACGTCGTATTGCGGAACTTGGGTCACGACGTTGTAGCTGACGCCGTTTTGCGGATTCAGCCAGAAGGTGGGCTGGGTCTGAAAGCTCCCGCTGAGCGAGATGAGCAGGCTTTGGGCGACATCGGCTTGGGTATAGCCGCTTTCGGCAGCCTTGGTGCGGTCAGTGAAGACGTGCAGTTTCGGCTGATCGAAAGTCTGCTGGATGCGGAGATCGGCAATGCCGGGCACGCGGCGCATTTCGTTCATGATGTGATCGGCGAGATTGCGATTGGCTTCCACGTTCTTACCGGCGATCTGAACGTCAATGGGCGCAGGCAGGCCGAAGTTCAGAATCTGGCTCACGATATCGTCGGGCAGAAAATAGAATTCGACGCCGGGAAATTCGCGCGGCAGGCGGTTGCGCAAGAGACGTACGAACTCATCGGTGGGGCGGTGCTTTTCGGCTAGTGAAACCATGATGTCGGCATCGGCGGAGCCGATCGGCGCCGAGTTGCTGTAGATGGTGTTGATGCTGCTATAGGGCAGGCCGATCTCATCCAGGATGTTGAGCAACTGATCGGGAGGGATCTGGCGGCGGATGGAGGTTTCGACCAGATCGCAGATGCGCGCGGTCTCTTCGATACGGGTTCCGGTTTTGGTCCGTAGATGCAATTTGAACTGGCCTGCATCCGACCTCGGAAAGAAATCCTGGCCGATCCAAGGGTAAAGCAGAAATGCGGAGAGGCAGAGCAGCAGAAAGACCGGCAGAAACAGGGCCCGGCGGCGAATCAGAACTTCCAGGATTGCTTCGTAGGCGTGGCGCAGGCGATCAAAGCCGCGCTCGAAGGCCCGCTGGAAAAGCACGAGAGGATTGCGGCTCGGGCCGTGATACTGGTGCTTCAGTAAATATTTCGCGAGCGTCGGCACGAGTGTGCGCGAGAGTCCGTACGAGGCGAGCATGGCAAAGACGACGGCTTCGGCCAGCGGGACGAACAGGTAGCGCGCCACCCCGCTGAGAAAGAACATGGGCAGGAAGACGATGCAGATGGACAAGGTGGATACGAGCGCCGGGACAGCGATCTGCGAGGCGCCGTCGAGGATGGCCTGCTCAATTTCTTTACCCTGATCGAGATTGCGGTTGACGTTTTCGATCTCTACGGTGGCGTCGTCGACTAGAATTCCCACGGCGAGCGCCAGTCCTCCGAGGGTCATGATGTTGATGGTTTCGTGCAGGAGGCTGAGGATGATGATGGAAGTGAGAATCGAGAGCGGTATGGAGATTGCGATGATCAGCGTGCTGCGCCAGCTTCCGAGGAAGAGAAGAATCATGAGCGCGGTGAGGGCGGCGGCGATGACGGCCTCACGAATGACGGCGCTGATGGAAGCGCGCACGAAGATCGATTGATCGGCTATGGGCTGGATTCTTAATTCCGGCGGCAGTGTTGCCGAGACAGCGGGCAGCAGCTTGCGAATGCCATCGACCACCGCGAGAGTGGAGGCATTGCCTGCTTTGAGCACGGTGAGCAGCACGCCGCGCCGGCCGTCCTGCCTGACGATATTGGTTTGCGGTGCGAAGCCGTCGCGCACGTGGCCGATATCGCGGATGTAGATTGGCGAGCCGTTCACCACTTTGACGGGGAAATTGTTGAATCCCTCAACGGTGGGCGGCGAGGAATTCAGATCCACGTCGTACTCAAACTGCCCGATTTTGGATGTGCCGGCCGGAATGATGAGATTCTGTTTGGCGATCGCTTCCGTAATGTCGGCCGGCGACAGTCCCTTCGATTCCATGGCCTGCGGGTTGATGTCGACCATAATTTCCCGCTGCTTGCCGCCGTACGGATACGGAATCGCGCAGCCCGGAATGGTGACGAGCCGGGTGCGGATGAAATTCACGCCGTAATCGAACAGCTCCGCTTCGCTGAGGCCGCGGCCGGAGAGACCGAGTTGAATGATGGGGACGCTCGAGGCGTTGTACTCGAGCAGAAACGGTGCGGTCGTCCCTGGCGGCAAGTTCCGAAGCACGGGCTGTGAGACGGCGCTGACCTGCGCCATGGCGGCGTTGATATCGACGTTGGGTTGGAAGAAGACTTTGATGATGGCGCGGCCGTTGATGGATTGAGACTCGATGTGCTCCACGTCGTTGACGGTTGTGGTGAGGATGCGTTCGTAGATGGAGGTGATCCGCTCTTCCATCTCCTGGGCATTCAGGCCCGAATAGTTGAAGGCGGCGCCGATTACGGGAATATCGATATTCGGAAAGATGTCAGTGGGCGTCCTCAGAATGACGACCGGCGCCAGAATCAGGATTAACAGCGCCAAGACGATAAACGTGTACGGGCGCGCCAGTGCTACTCGGACTATCCACATTCCCGGTTATTCCAAACGGTAGCGGCCGCTCTCAGATGGTGAAAACGGCGCGTCGATATTCGTATATTCACGATTGTCGCAGGCGGGCGATTGCGGGATGCTAATCAGGGACGACAGCGGTAACTTCAATTTCAACTCGCGCGCGCTCCTCGATGAGGGCGGAAACTTCGACTGCGCTCATGGCCGGGAAGTGAGATCCGATGATGTCGCGGTAGACAGCACCGATCTCCTTCAGCGATCGCAGATATTCCTGTTTATCGACCACGTACCAGGTCATGCGGACAATGTGGCAGGGCTGGGCGGAGGCTTCCGCGAGCACCGTGACGATGTTCTGGAGCGCCTGGCGGGTCTGGGCAACAAAATCGCCAGTTTGGAATTGTTCTGCGCTATCCCAACCGACCATTCCGCTGACGAAGACCATGCGCCCGCGGGCGGCGATGGCATTCGAATAACCACGGGGA
>JAJPJN010000013.1 GCA_021324185.1 Terriglobia bacterium
ACACGCCTGCATTTCGCGGCATGGTGGCCAAAGTCCCGCACCTGCTCGAAATCGTCAAAGAGTAGGGCTCGAAGGCGAGAAGGAACAACGGATGAATTTAAGTAATTTGCGGCCCCCCAAAGGCCAGCAACACAAGAAGCGGCGCATCGGCCAGGGCATGGGCACCGGCCGCGGAAAATATTCCGGACGCGGCGCCAAGGGCGCTAAGTCGATCTCCGGCTACAGCAAAATGCGCGGTTTTGAAGGCGGCCAGATGCCGCTGCACCGCCGTTTGCCCAAGCGCGGATTCACTAACATTTTTCATAAGGAATACGCCATCCTCAACGTCGGCACGCTCGAAAAGCTGGAGGGCGATACCTTTACTCCGGACTCTCTAAAAGAGCGCGGCGTCATCAAAAAGATGCATGCGGGCCTGAAGATCCTCGGCAATGGTGAACTGACTCGAAAGATCAGCATCCAGGCGCACGTGTTTTCGAAATCGGCCCTGGAGAAAATTCAGAAGGCGGGCGGCGCCGGCGAAGTTCTCGCCAGGCAGCCTGTTCAACCCAAAGCAGAAAGTAAGTAGATTCAGCCCGCGGCGCCGTTGCGCGCCGGGGAAAATGACGGCATGAATTTGGATCAATGACAAAGTTCTTCGAAGCCCTCGCCAATATCTTCCGGATCAAAGACCTGCGCAATCGCGTGCTCTTTACGCTCGCTCTGCTCGCCGTCTACCGGATCGGCGCCTGGATTCCCACGCCCGGCATCGATACCAACCGCTTCCAGGAGTTCTTCACCAGAAACGCCGCCGGCGGGTTCCTGGGCTATTTCGATCTGTTCAGCGGCGGCATGTTGCGCCGTATGACGATCTTTGCCCTGGGCATTACGCCATACATCACCGCATCCATCATTCTGCAATTGCTGACGGTGGTGATTCCGACCCTCGACAAGCTGCAAAAAGAAGGTGAGTTGGGCCGCCGCAAAATCACGCAGTGGACACGCTACCTCACGGTCGGACTCGCAATTGTCCAGTCCATCGGCATCGCGTTCACGCTACAGAGCTTTAACGGAAACTTCGTGATTAATCCGGGTCTCTTCTTTATCTTTATGACGACCCTGACCTTCACCACCGGCACCGCATTCATCATGTGGCTGGGTGAGCAGATCAGTGACCGCGGCATCGGCAACGGCATGTCCCTCATCATTTTCGTCGGCATCGTAGTCGGCCTGCCGCGCGCGATCGAAAGCATCTACACAAACACGTTCGTCACCCACCAATGGAACGTTCTGCAGATGATGATCATTCTTGTCGTGATGATCGCGGTGGTGGCGTTCATTGTGTTGGTCGAACGCGGCGAGCGCCGCATTCCGGTTCAATACGCCAAGCGTGTCATCGGGCGCCGCATGATGGGCGGGCAATCGATGCACCTTCCCTTGAAAGTCAATGCAGGCGGCGTCATTCCCATCATCTTCGCTTCGTCTCTACTGGCTTTTCCGCAGACCTTGCTGCAATGGGACATGGTGAAGAACAATTCGTGGGCGAGCCATATGCTCGGCACCCTGAGCGGTTCCGAGCCGCTCTATTATCTCGTCTACGTCATTCTCATCGTCTTCTTCTGCTTCTTTTACGTTTCCATCATCTTTAACCCGAACGAAGCGGCCGACAACATGCGCAAATACGGCGGGTTCATTCCCGGTATTCGTCCAGGCAAGAACACGGCCGAATACATGGACAAAATTTTGTCCAAAATTACCGTCGTCGGCGGGCTCTATCTCTCCATCCTGTCGCTGATTCCAATGGTTATGATCTCTGGAATCAAGTTGCAGCATCTGCCGCTCGTCGGCAACTGGATCGATGCGCATTTCCCGCGCTTCCTGTTGGATGGCCTGGGGGTCAACTTCTACTTCGGTGGAACCTCGCTGCTGATCGTCGTCGGCGTCGCGATGGACACTGTCAATCAGATTGAGGCGCAGCTAATCATGCGCCATTACGAAGGCTTCACGCCGCGCGCGGGCCGTATCCGCGGGCGCCGAAGCTGAGACCCGCCAACCAGAAATCTTGAATACCGGAAAACCAGCCCTGTCCGCTCCGGCATTGATCCTGTTCGGCCCTCCCGGCTCCGGGAAGGGGACACAATCGAAGCTGCTGCAGCAAAGCTGTATACCCGGCCCGCACATCTCGACCGGAGACATGCTGCGCCAGCATATTGAAGCGGGTGACGCTATGGGACGCGGCGCCGAACATCTCATCAAAGCCGGGAAGCTGGTTGCCGACGAGACCGTGAACGAATTGGTGAAGCAGCGGCTTTCGGAGCCTGATTGCCGCGGCGGAATGATCCTCGACGGCTATCCCAGAACCTTGAACCAGGCGAGCGTATTGCTCGCTCTCATAAGCACTTACGGGTTCTCTCCGGTCGTGGTACACTTGGTAGTTGACAACGAGCGTATTGTCGCTCGTTTAAGCGGCCGCCGTATTTGCCCGGTTTGTGGAACCCTCTACAGTCTGAAAACGAATCCGCCCAAAGTCCCTGGTATCTGTGACTTGGATGGAGCGAAGCTGGTAACGCGTCCGGATGACAGCGAGCCGGTTATTCGAGAACGTCTCAATCAGTACGAGCTGCAGACGCGGCCGTTGTTAGATTATTTCCGGCGTGAAGGCGTGCCTGTGTTTGAGATCGGCGGTGCGGGATCGACTCCCGAGCAGATTTCGAATCGGATTTGCGATGAGCTTCGGGCTGCGGGGTTAGCACATGCTTCGGCCCGAAAGCGCGCGAAGCGGGGCGTGGCTCTCACGTCCGACGCGGGTGTTAGGAATTGATCGTTCGAAGAAGCTCCGTTGAGCTCGATAAGCTTCGGCGCAGCGGTCTGCTGGTTTATCAGATCCTCGAGAAGCTTAAGTCCATGGTGGCTGAAGGCGTGACCACTCAGGATCTGGAGATCGCGGCGGAGCGGATGATTACGGATGCCGGAGCGAAGCCGGCGTTCAAAGGCTATTACACGCAGGCAGCGGGTACCAAATACCCGTTTGTGCTGTGTACTTCGGTGAATGAGGAAGTCATTCATGGCATGCCGTCACCGAAACGAAAATTGAAAAAGGGCGACATCGTCTCCATCGATACCGGCGTTCTGCTGAATGGCTATTACGGCGATTCGGCGATTACCGTTCCCGTCGGCGAGGTCAACGATTCCGTGAAGCGCTTGTTGAAGGTCACCCAGGAGAGCCTGGAGATGGCCATCGACAAAGTCCGGGCGGGGAATCGCCTGTTTGACATTTGTGGAACGGTTGAGAAGCACGTCACTTCGAACGGCTTTTCGATCGTTCGCGAGTTTGTGGGACACGGAATCGGCACTTCCTTGCATGAGGAGCCGCAGATTCCGAACTATGTGGACCGGCGCGGCGAGAATCCGCGCCTGAAGCCGGGAATGGTTTTGGCGATCGAGCCCATGGTGAATGCGGGCAAGCCCGATACCAGGGTGCTGTCCGACAAGTGGACGGCGGTTTCAAAGGACGGCTCGTATTCGGCTCATTTCGAGCACATGGTGGCGGTGACGGATAACGGGCCGTGGGTTTTATCGCGGCCGTAATACGGTTTCGAAGAGACAAGGACTGAACTATGAAAGTGCGGGCATCAGTTAAAAAATTGTGCGACAAATGCAAGGTGATCCATCGCCACGGGGTGGTGCGCGTCATCTGCACCAATCCGAAGCACAAACAGCGGCAGGGTTAGAGGATCTCTATGGCGCGTATTGCAGGCGTAGACTTACCGGCAAGAAAACGGGCAGTCATTGGACTGACGTATATTTATGGCATCGGGCGCACGCGCTCGTTGTCGCTTCTGCATCGGGCGCAGGTGGATCCCGACAAGAAGGTCGGCGATCTTTCCGAAGAGGAAGTGAACCATCTCCGCAACCTGATCGAAGGGGAAGGCGCGATCGAAGGCGACCTCCGCAAGGAAGTCTCCATGAACATCAAGCGCCTCATGGAAATGGGGTCGTATCGCGGCTTGCGGCATCGCCGCGGGCTCCCGGTTCGCGGCCAGCGCACGCACACCAACGCGCGCACCCGCAAGGGCCCGCGCAAGGGAACTGTCGCGAACAAGAAGAAGGCGACGGCAAAGACATAAGAGCGCAGGGACAACATGGCGAAAACACCTCAGAAGACCGCTAAGAAGAAGACTTTCAAGAAGAAGGAAAAGAAGAACGTTCCTTACGGGACCGTGCACATTCAGGCATCGTTCAACAACACGATTGTTACCTTCACGGACCCGCTGGGAAATACGCTCGCCTGGTCGAGTTCCGGTTCGCTCGGTTTCCGCGGTTCGCGTAAAGGGACGCCGTTCGCTGCGCAGCAGGCCTCGTTGACGGCCGCTAACAAGGCGAAAGAAGCCGGCGTGCGGGCTGTCGAAGTACGTGTCGCCGGTCCCGGTTCCGGCCGTGAATCGGCCGTGCGCGCTCTGGCGACGGCTGGTATTGAGGTGCGCGCCATTAAGGACGTCACGCCGATTCCGCACAACGGCTGCCGCCCGCCGAAAAAGAGACGAGTTTGATGAGGATCAGCAAGCTGAGAGCTGATAGCTGAGAGCTTTTATGAAGCGGGACGAAGGCCACGGGCTGTAAACCGCACCTACCAATGAGGAGGTCTTTAGTTGGCACGTTATAGTGGTCCCGTTTGCCGGCTCTGCCGGCGCGAGGGCATGAAGTTGTTCCTGAAAGGGGAACGCTGTCACTCGGAAAAGTGCGCCATCGAGAAGCGCAACTTTGCTCCGGGGCAGCATGGAAAAGATAAGAAAGCCAAGCTGGTGGGCTACGGCCTGCAGCTTCGCGAGAAGCAGAAGGCGCGGCGCTACTACCGCATTCTGGAAGGCCAATTCCGGAACCTTTATGAGAAGGCTGTGAATCAAAAAGGCATCACCGGCGAGCAGATGCTGGCTATGCTGGAGCGGCGTCTGGATAATGTCGTGTACCGCATGGGCATCGCCACCAGCCGGGCACAAGGCCGCCAACTGGTTCGTCACGGTCACCTCAACGTAAATGGCCGCAAGGTGAATATTCCTTCCTACACAGTCAAGCCCGGCGACACCATTGAGGTTCGCGAAGGCAGCAGAAATAACACCAGTATTCTTTCCGCGCGCGACGCCACAGCCCATACGCCCAGCCCTTCCTGGCTGGAAGTGGATCGCGACGCGCTCAAAGCACGAGTTTTGCAGCAACCCAAGCGTGAGGAGTTGGTGCAGATTCAGTTGAACGAACAGCTCATCGTCGAGCTGTATTCGAAGTAACGGCTTCGAGAATCGACGAAGAAGGGTTCCCAGAGAAGAAAGTATGTTCAAAGGATTTCAGAAGCCGAAGCGCTTAGTCGCAAATACGGAGACTCTGACCGAACGCTATGGCCAGTTCACGGCCCAGCCGTTCGAACGCGGATTTGGATCGACCATCGGCACCGGCCTGCGCCGCGTGCTCTTAAGCTCCATCGAGGGCGCCGCCATCACGGGCGTGCGTATCGAAGGAGTCTCGCACGAGTTCAGCCCCATTCCGGGCGTGGTGGAAGACGCCACCGATATCATTCTCAACCTCAAGCAGGTGCCGTTCAAGATGATGGGCGAGGGCATGCGCATCGCCCGCCTGCATGTGGAAACGCCGGGTGAGGTAATGAGCAGCCAGATCGAGACCGACAACGACGTTGAGGTGCTCGACCGCAACCTGCACATCGCCACCGTTGGCGAAGGCGGCAAGCTCAATATTGAGATGCGGATCAAGAGCGGCCGCGGCTATGTTTCGGCAGACCGCAACTACGATGAGGACCTGCCCATCGGCTACATTCCAATCGACTCCGTTCACTCGCCCGTGCGCAAAGTGAACTACACGGTAGAAGCGGCGCGCTTAGGCCAGAACACGGATTACGACAAGCTCGCCATTGAAGTCTGGACGAACGGCGCGATTTCGCCGCAAGACGCGATCGGCCAGGCCGCGAAGCTGCTGAAAGATCACATGACGATCTTCATCAACTTCGAAGAGACGCCGGAAGTTTCTGAAGAACCGGCAGAGCGGGCTGCCAGCCAGATGAACGAAGTGCTGAACCGCTCGGTCGAAGAGCTGGAACTCAGCGTCCGTTCTTACAACTGCTTGAAGAACGCAAATATTCAGACCATCGGCGATCTGGTTCAGAAGAGCGAATCAGAGATGCTGCGGACGAAGAATTTCGGACGCAAATCGCTGAACGAAATCAAAGAAATTCTGTCGGGTCTCGGGCTGTCGTTCGGAATGAAATTCGATTCACAAGGCCGTCTGATCGGCGGCGCGCCGTCGGCTCCCCCGGCTGAGTACTCCGAGCATTACGCCGGAGCTGAGGAATAACTCATGCGCCATCGCAAAGCTGGTGTCAAACTCAAGCGCGACATAAGCGGGCGGCGGGCTTTGCTGCGCGGCCTGGTGACGAACGTGATTGAACAGGAGCGGATCACAACCACGGTTCCGAAGGCCAAAGCAGTCAAGCCGCTGGTTGAGAAAATGATCACGCTGGCTAAGGAAGACACTCTGCACGCGCGGCGGCAGGCAGCCGCCTTTCTGCTGAAAAAAGACGCGGTCACAAAGCTGTTTGAAAAGCTGGGACCTCGTTTTAATCAGCGCAGCGGCGGCTACACGCGCATCGTAAAGCTTGGCTGGCGCAAAGGCGATGGCGCCGAGACCGCCAAGCTCGAACTCGTCGGTTCCGAACTGGTCAAGCGTGCGGCGGAACGGGCTGCGCGCCGTGAAGAGCGCATGAAGCAGATTCAGCAAGGCAAGCACGAGGAAGGGGAAGAGGACAACAAGAAGTAACTCTTCGATCCCGCTTATTGAAAAGGCCCGGGGCAGCAATGCTCCGGGCCTTTTTGATTGTTTCGCCGTTCATAGCTCGCTTAATTCGAAAAGGGATTTTGGCAGTTGCGACTGACGAATAATGCTGAGAAGAGTTCCGCGGCGTACCGGGTTGTGGAGTGGGACGGGAAGCGTAATCGTCGTGGTTTTGAGGCGCTTTTGCATGACCCGATGGCTACCCCGCTGTCGAACAGCGACGAACCCGTTGTCTTCTAAAATGCGACATACTTCCAACCCCGAGAGGATTCGGAGCTTACCCAACCGGAACCTCTATCTGCGTGACAAAAACCTCTTCATGAGACCTATCCTGGATTTCAGAGTCTGAAGCCGTCTCGAAGAAAAGCGTAAGCGCTTCGATGAGGTTGTTTCGCGCCTCATCGACGGATGTACCCTCACTGGCAATATCCAGTTCCGGGCACAGCGCCACATAGCCGTCGTCCTCACGTTCAATAATCGCGGTCAGGCGCCGTGCTTGCATCATATTCCAAGTTTAGTCGCTGAGGTGATGCGGACTTGTCTATCTCCGCCGCGCTTTCTTGTGATGCGAAACTGCGGCGGCTTGAGCGCCGGAGGGTCTGGATGCTTTTGCGCTCTCACCGGCATTGGGGCCGATCTTGCTCAGAATGCGGTCGTGGATCCAGTGCTCGTCCCACCACTCCTTCGGGTCTACCTGGTTTCCGGAAACCATCATGCTGAAGTGTACATGGTCGCCGAATGCCATACCGGTCGCGCCGCTGATGCCGATGGGCTGCTCCTTCTGCACCATCTCGCCTGCTTTGACCAACAGCTTGCTCATGTGCCCGTATAGGCTTTCGAGCGAATAGCCGTGGTCAATAATGACGCAATTGCCATACAAACCCAAACGGTCCGCATAGATTACTTTGCCTGAGTTGGCCGCTTTGACCGGCATGTTGGTGACCTGCGCCAGATCATACCCGAGATGCACCTGCTCATCGACCTTCCGGCCGTTGTAGTAGTAACTGCGCTTATCGGCGAAGTAAGACTCGCGCGCACCCTTGACCGGAATGAACGGGCCGGACCAAAGAATCCGTTTCTCCGTGTTGTTGCGCAGGTTGTAGATGGTCTGGGCATTCTCGCGGCGCATCTCACGATTCAGCTTCAAAAAACGGTCGAGCAGGCTGCCTGTGCCATCCGGGTCGAGCTCGCCGACCACCTTCTGCATATTCTTATCCGTCAGCTCGATCCTGCTTTCCCGGAATTTCTTCGGAAATATCTTGACCCGGAAGGTGGTGGTGACTTCCGTTCCGGCGCCGTTGCGCGCGTACGCAACCGGAATCGTATTAGGGTTCACATCCCAGGGATAGGCAAAAAGGGAAAAGCGGCTGTTGCTGTTATCCGGCTGGCCGGGCATCGGGAACGTGAGCGAGGTATAGTTGGCGACGCGCACCCCTGCATCGGTCCAGCTCCCACCGAGATCCAGCAGCACCAGCTCCGATCCGCCTTGGTTGATGTCGTGCTCGCGGCCATCCGCCACGATCGTGGGCGGGCGAAGCACCACCTGGATGTCTTGCGTGACCTTCGCCGTGCTGCCGCGATGATCGTTCGATTTGGCTTCGAGAATCAGCCGGGCCGGTCCTTCTTTCAAAAACGAAGCCAATTTTTTCCCGGCTGTGAAGCTGTAGATGCGGGTCTTTTGCGGCGATTTTGTGGCGTCGTGGTACACCGTGGCAGTTTGACCGTCCTGTTCGACTTCGGCCGAAAACGATTTCACGCCATGCGGATCGTCGGCTTGAACGCGAACAGGTGTTTCAGTGCCGATGGCAGACACTGGCTGGGCAAGCTTTAGATCGACATGCTTGCCCGAAAACCAAACAAACCCAAACACAATCAGGACGATTGCGACGACTACGGCTAAGACTGTTTTCAACATCTTGTTTTCTGTTTATTAAGTACGAATTACCCGCCGGCCTTCTATACGATAGTTGCCTTGAAGCACCCAGGCTATCGCTTCCGAATAGATTCTATGTTCTTCGAGTAGAATCCGCGCCGAAAGTCTCTCCACTGTATCGTCATCCAGCACCGGAACGGCCGCCTGTAAGAGGATGGGGCCGCTGTCCAGGTTCTCATCCACAAAGTGCACGGTGCAGCCCGTCACTTTTACGCCGTGCGTTAAAGCCTGATGCTGGGCGTCAAGCCCTGGAAAGGCCGGCAGCAGGGACGGGTGGATATTCAGGATGCGCCCCTGAAATTGCGAAACAAACCCACCGCTCAGGAAACGCATGTAGCCGGCCAAACAAACCCAATCGATGCCATGCTGCTTTAATAGATCAATCACTTGCAGGTCGAAGGCGGTGCGATCGAGGCCCGCAGACGGAATGCAGCCACAGGCAAAACCTAATTCGCGCGCGCGGGCAAGGCCGGGAGCTTCCGGCTTATTTGAAAAAACAAACCCGATTTCGCACTGGAGCCGGCCACTGAGAACATTTTGCGCAATGGCTTCGAAATTCGAGCCGCGGCCGGAAAGCAATATGCCCAGGCGCTTCACAGATATCTGACCTTCGGCTGGCTCTTCGACTTAGCAGCCACGACACGGCCGATCTGATGCCAGGGTTCGCGGACCTTTTTGAGAATTTGCGAAACAAACCCGATTTTCTCCGGCGCGACGATCAGAACCATGCCGATGCCCAGGTTGAAGGTCCGGCGAAAATCGTCTTCCGGAATATTGCCCAGCCGCTGGAGAAGTTCGAAAATGGGCTGCTTCGGCCAGGAATTGACGTCAATTTCAGCAGCGCAGCCAGCGGGCAGCACGCGGGGAATATTGTCCGTCATTCCGCCGCCGGTGATGTGAGCCGCGCCTTTGAGGAGTTTCGCTTCGTGCAGCGCCCGGATGGGCTTCAGATAGGAACGGTGGACCTTCAACAATTCGTCCGCGAGTTCTTCCGAAATGTTGGGGAGCAGTTTGCGGGCCAGCGAATAGCCATTGGTATGCAGCCCTTGGGAGGGCAGCCCGATGAGCAGATCGCCGGCTGAAATGTTTTCGCCGGTGATCATGCGCTTGCGCTCCACGCAGCCGACGATGAAGCCGGCGAGATCGTATTCGCCGGGCGCGTACATACCGGGCATCTCGGCTGTCTCGCCGCCGATCAGAGCGCAGCCGTTTAGCCGGCACCCGCGCGCGATCCCGGAAACGACGCTGGCGCAAACCTTGGCATCGAGCTTTCCGACCGCGAAGTAATCGAGAAAAAAAAGAGGCGTTGCGCCCTGAACGGCGATGTCGTTCACGCAGTGATTCACCAGGTCTTCGCCGACCGTGTCATGGCGCCCCGTGGCAAACGCGATCTTCAGCTTCGTCCCGACCCCGTCGGCGGAACTGACCAGAACCGGATCGCGCCAGCCCTGCAGCGAAAATCCGGCTCCGAAACTGCCGATGGAAGTGAGGACGTTCGAATTGAGAGTTTTCGCTGCAAGGCGCCTGATTTGCGATACAGCGCGGTCCGCTTCCTCAATGTTGACACCCGCATCGCGGTAGGTTGTGTGTCGCGGCACTTGGCAAGTTTATCGTAGCGAATGAGCAACAAAGCTGTGATGAGCATCGAGAGCCCATCACAGCCCGGTACTAGTCTTGCGGAAACGTGAAATCGGGGTTGTAGCCCTCGCCGGAATCCTCATAGAGTGCCGGAGGATTCAGCGGTTTCGAGCCAACGGAAGTTTCTTCCCGATTTACCGGCGCATTCTCTTTACCCTGTTTCACTACATCTTTCAACAAGGGCGCGGTAACCGATTCACGTTTCGAATGCTTTGTCTTCATGGCCGGATGGTACCTCTGCGTCGCGTGGGACGTCCGCACGGAGGCCGCGGCGGCGAAGGGCTGAGATTCAAGCAAGCCGCTGAATTTAAAAAGGAAGGGAGTTTTCCGCGCAGCCGTAAAGTTTTCTCGCCGGATTTGTGACCGGCCGCTTTGGCCCAATCACTGCCGGCACGGAGTGGCGGGGTGCTTATCTTCGAGAATTGTTAATGGGGAAGGCCGCAGCGCGCGGGCAAAGGGGGCAGACTAATTTTAATCGGCTTTGAAGAGCCTGATTGTTCAGCGTGACCGAGGGGCTGTCCGACAGTGGCCTGTTCGTTGCTAAAGTCGTTCCACTCTGCAAAGAGCCCACGGCCGATTCTTATACGAAACTTACCGCCTTCTTTGGGCAGTTGTACGACTGCGGATAAGGGGAAGCTTTCGGTGCGGCTTCCTTTGGGGGCAAGGCTTACGCTCGCGATGGAGATTGCGTCGCATTCTTGCCTCTTTTTTAGTTGCAGCTAAATGCCACCTATCCGTTTGACGCCACCGATGCCCA
Organism: Terriglobia bacterium; assembly: GCA_021324185.1. Lineage (GTDB taxonomy): Bacteria > Acidobacteriota > Terriglobia > Bryobacterales > Bryobacteraceae > Bog-105. Next base: position 11,139 of record JAJPJN010000013.1, read on the forward strand.
CTGAGGCCACGCTATTCCGCTTTGCATCTGGGCGTCTGGATAGGTCTTTCAGGCTCGTGCTGAAGCTCCAACTCCAGGTCACAACCCGCCACTTCCCGGATTTGTGATCGGGCGCTTTGGCCCGATCACTGCGGGCACCGAGTGGCGGGTGCGGTGGCGCGGGGTTCCGTTATCTGCCGCCGACGGTTCTGAGGCCTGTTGGCGCGGTCGAGGAGCACTGCGAAGGCGATTGACGCAGGCAAGCGATCGGCTCC
>JAJPJN010000147.1 GCA_021324185.1 Terriglobia bacterium
ACAGGTATCCGCGAGCGCCGAGTCGCCGATAAAGGCGTCGGCGCCAGCGACCTTGGAGCTAAGGCAGCCGAAAACGCACTGCAACAGCGCGGGATTGCGGCGTCAGAGATTGATCTCATTGTGTTTGCGACAGTTACGCCGGATATGTTCTTTCCTTCCAGCGCTTGTCTAGTCCAGAACAAGATCGGCGCCTCGAAAGCGTGGGGATTTGACCTGTCGGGCGCTTGCTCCGGTTTTTTATATGCGCTTTCGACGGGGGCGCAATTCATTGCCACCGGGGCACACCAAAAGGTGCTCGTGATCGGCGCGGACATCATGACATCGATCATCAATTTCGAGGATCGCGCCACCTGCGTTCTTTTCGGCGACGGCGCCGGGGCCGTTCTGCTGGAACCCGCCGAAGATGGCGAACAAGGCATCATTGATTTCATTCTGCGCTGCGACGGATCGGGTGGCCAGTTCCTTCATATGCCGGCGGGAGGCAGTAAGAATCCCAGCACCGTCGAGACGGTGCAGAAGAAGATGCATTATGTCCACCAGGATGGGCGCAACGTTTTCAAGTTCGCCGTGCGCGGCATGGCTGACGTTTCACAGGAAATTCTGGAAAAAAATCGGGTCGGCATGCAGGACATCAAACTCTATATCCCGCATCAGGCAAATATGCGCATCATCCGGGCAGCAATGGAAAAGCTTCAAATCGACGAATCCCGCGTGGCAATCAACATCGACAAATACGCCAACACCACAGCGGCCACCATTCCCATCTGCCTTTCCGAAGCTGTCGAAAGCAAACGCATCCAGAAAAACGATTACATTCTGATGGCAAGCTTTGGCGCCGGCTTCACTTGGGGTAGCGTCCTGCTTCGCTGGGAACAGTAATAGAGTAGCGCTACCCCCGCAGCCAATCTCCGAACTGCCACAAGTCGCGCGCGATTTCAGTCCAGCGGGGGCGGTGCTCACCATAGGCTGTTTGTAACCGCCAGCGAACATAATTCGCCGGTGGGATCGGGAGAAAAGGTGCGCAGCGGTACCAATCGCGCGGAATCAGCCGGAAGTAATAGCGCAATAGCGCCCACGCAATTTTCACATGCCGGCCTGCCGACGTCACCGAAACAGAATACAGCAAAGGAAGCGCGCCGGACCTAGTGCCCATGCATGAGGCGCATATGCTGGGCGATATTACCTATCGGACGGAGTCTCAGGAAAATCACCCTGTGCGTACCGCCCGCGTCAACGCGGCGCAATTCTTATTGAGAATTTGATTTTGCGCGAGCCAGAGTAACCGCGCGTTGCGAACGGCGAATGGTTTCATTTGCCGACTCCGCGATAATGTCGGCCGGGCTGGCACGACTCAACAGTTGCTCGGTGGTATCCAGCGCTGCGCGCGCGCGACGATAATCCGATTCGGCGAACCGCTCGGCTTTCGCGGCTTCGGCAATACGCACCGCCGCACGGGCTTCGGCGACAATCGATGGTCCACCACTGGAATTTGCCGGAGCGATATTGGAGTAATCATAGGCTCCGACTTCGACACTCACAGTTTGCCGGCGGATGTCGTTTTTCGGCGCAAGCGAACGGAACGCCACCGCAGCACTCGGCCGATCCACGAGATGATGCGGTTCCGCGGTGATGAGGATACCGATCTGGTCGAATGGAGTGGTAGTCTCCAAACGGCCGCGATCTTTATCAAACGCCAGCTCGCCGACGTTCTGGTAATAGCCTTCCGGCGAAACCGCCCAAACGACAAAACTGTTGAAGACCGGGCCCAGACTGGACGGCGGTGCGACCCGATCCACTTCAATACTGATGCGGGTCATGGTCGGATCGCGTTTCAAGTCCGCTTTGCCGGTTGGCTGCAGAGGCACACTGAGCGCGCCTCTGGATAATGTAACCACCGTCACATCCGTAGTTTTCCCCTGCATCGTCAGCAGAGATACAACGAGCACAAGCGCCGTTATCATTTGAATCAATTACACCTGTCGACTGGCGAGTACGATAGTTTCAACGAATCCTTGTTTACAAGGATCGGCAGTTCTTTCTTGCCGTTGCCCAGATCCACACATACGACGACACCACCGCCATGACCTTTCGAGGTGACTACTCGCGTCTCTCGCGCGCCTTGGGTGTAGAAGCCCTCTTTACCAAAATCGTCGAGGAAGTCCTTCATCTTATAGTGATCGTCGGCATCCCAAAGCGCATACGCCTGATCGTACTGGCCCTGCGATAAGTCCTGAAAAAAATGCGTGACCTGCCGTTCCTCGCGATAGTTGATGAACTTCCAAACCAGAAAACTGCCCAGTGAAACGACAACGAAAACAGCGATTCCGATTTGAACCTTATGCCGTAACGGCATGCTGGGCTTCGGCGCCACGTGATCACCGGTTAAGATATTCGCAATTAAATCAGCCATACGTTTTTATAGACGCGCCGGCCTCAAGTTTGTTCCACGATGGCACTACATTCCATTGTACTAATTCTTCCCTGCGGAACTCGATGCTGGCCGCGCGTTCTTAATGTACTTGTCATACCACGCCAAATAGCGTTCATAACGGTCACGAACGTAGCTGGGCCTGCTGATGCCATGGCTTTCGTTCGGATAAATAATTAATTGAGTATCGATATTGAGGCTACGGAGTGCCTCATACATCTGCTGCCCGCCTTGGACCGGTACATTGAAATCCCGGTCGCCGCCGAGGAACAACGTGGGCGTCTTGATGCGATCCGCATGCAGGAAGGGATAGGACATCTTCTGATAGGTCTCCCACGCCTTCTC
>JAJPJN010000094.1 GCA_021324185.1 Terriglobia bacterium
CCGGAAACGATGTTTAAGCTGCGTGCGATTGCGGGCGATAGCGTCGGGTGCAATTACGACCCCAGCCATATGTTCTGGCAAGGTATTGACCCGATCAAGGCCGTTCGCGTGCTAGGCGACGCCATCTTCCACGTACATGCAAAAGACACGCAGATTTACGATTACAATCTGCCGAAGACGGGCGTGCTGGACACCAAGAAGTACACAGACGAGCGCAATCGCGCCTGGATTTTCCGTTCGTGCGGCTACGGCCACCCGTATGGCTGGTGGAAAGAGTTCATCTCGACGCTGCGCATGTACGGCTATGATTACGTGCTTTCGATTGAGCATGAAGATTCACTGATGTCTCCGGACGAGGGGCTGACCAAAGCCGCGGAATTCCTGAACCAGATCATTATTCGCGAACAACCTGGTGCCGCCTGGTGGGTGTGAACCGGGGCCAAATGGAAGCCGCGAAGGCCGGCTAACGTCATTCCCCAATGTCTGCTACAACCAACGTAGTGAGTTTTCCAAATCAAGATTTGCCTGCCGACCGCGTGGGGCCGCCGGAGCGCCGCCGCATCCTGGTTATCGACGATGAAGCCGATATCCGGGAGAGCCTGGAGCTTTTGCTCACGAACGAAAACTACTTGGTTGATCTGGCTGAAAACGCAACGACGGGGCTGCAGAAATTCGAAGCGGGCAGTTACGATCTGGTGCTGCTCGATCTGATGATGCCGGACCGTTCGGGAATGGAAGTTCTGGCTGATATCCGGCAGCGGGACACGGAGACACCGGTTTTTATGCTGACCGCCTATGGCTCCGTGGAAGTTGCGGTGCGAGCTCTGAAGTCAGGCGCTAACGATTATTTCGCAAAGCCTTGGGACAACGAAAAGCTGCTGATTGAAATCGACCGGATGATCTCGAAGGGTCATCTGGAGCGGGAGAACACGCAGCTTAAACGCGCGCTGAAACAGCGCTATGCGTTCCCCAATATCGTCGGGAAGAGCGAGCGCATGTTGCGTTTGCTGGATCAGGTGGCGCAGGTTGCTCCCAGCAGAGCGACGATTTTGATTACCGGCGAAACCGGCACCGGCAAAGAGCTTATTGCGAAGGCGATTCACGCGCATTCGGCGCGAGCCGATCAGATGTTTGTTCCGGTGAATAGCGGATCGCTTCCCACGGAGCTTCTGGAATCGATTCTGTTCGGGCACGTGAAGGGCTCGTTTACGGGTGCGATCGCGAATCGGAAAGGCTTTTTTGAGACCGCCAACCGGGGGACGATTTTCTTCGACGAGGTCGGCACCATCAGTCCCGAGATTCAGGTGAAGCTGCTGCGCGTGATGCAGGACCGCGAATTCATGCCGCTGGGCTCGAACGAGAGCATGAAAGTCGATGTGCGGATCATCGCGGCGACCAACGCCGATTTGCGCAAGCTGGTGGACGAGGGTAAATTCCGGGAGGATCTTTACTACCGCCTAAACGTTATCAATCTGGCTCTTCCTCCGTTGCGCGACCGCAAGGAAGATATTCCGCTGCTGGTGGAACATTTCTTCAATCGCTACTGCAAGGAAAACGAGAAGTTTTTGAATCAGGAGGGGCGCTCCGTTCTGGCTTTTGAGCCGGATGCGATGCAGATTCTGATGGAGCACAACTGGCCGGGAAATGTGCGGGAGCTGGAGAACGTGGTGGAACGCGCGGTTGTCCTGGCAACTTCCACTTCCGTGCCGGCCCATGTTTTGCCGGACCATTTGCAGCAGGCGAGTGGAATGCGCATTTCGCGGGATGGTAACGGAATGCTGGCGCCGAATGCATCGCTGTTCGAGATCGTGGCCGATTTTGAGCGCAGGAAGATTATTGAGGCGCTCGAGCAGGTGAACTACAGCCAGACAGAAGCGGCGGAGGCGTTGAGGATTCCGCTGTCGACTTTGAACCAGAAAATCAAGCGGCTCAACATCGATATAAAGCGGCGGCCGCCCAACAACTCTTGAGCCAGTCTGTTCTCAAAAGCACGCAAACGCCGGCCCAGAGGCCTGCCCGTCCGGCTGCGACAACGTATTCAGCCGAAACGACGGGGAGCCCAACACGCCTGTTGCGGCTTCTGTTCGGATGCACGATTCTGGCAAGCGCGTGCCTTCTATTTCTGGTTCAGCCTCTTGCTTCAAAGCTGATCCTGCCCTGGTTTGGAGGTTCGGCAGCGGTATGGATTACCTGCATGCTGTTTTTTCAAGCGGGATTGTTGCTGGGCTATCTGTATGCACATGGCTTAATCAGGCGGCTTGCACCTAAGCAACAAAGTCTTCTGCACGGCTTGCTGCTGGGGGCTAGCCTGCTTGCGTTACCGATTCTGCCGAATGCACGCTGGCAGCCGGCGGCCGGGCACGACCCCACGCTGAATTTATTTGCAGCGCTGGCCACATCGGTGGGCTTGCCCTATCTGCTGCTTTCATCCACTAGCCCGCTGCTCCAGAGCTGGTACGCGCGTAGCAGCGAGAATGCCCTTCCCTACCGGTATTTTGCACTCTCAAATGCCGGCTCAATGATTGCGCTGCTGAGTTACCCGGTCGTTATTGAGCCGTATTTGACGGGGCACGAGCAGGCATGGATCTGGTCAGCGGCATTCGTTCTGTTTGCCATTCTCTGCGGAGTAGCGGCGCTGTTCGCTATGCAGCGCGGCGCAAAGCGTGACAGCGTGCGTGGACTTGGTGGGGCGAACATACGGCGGTCCGATTTCGCACTGTGGACCAGCCTGGCGGCAGTAGCGTCTTCTCTACTGCTGGCCGTGACAAACCTGCTGACGCAAAATATCGCACCGATGCCGCTGCTGTGGGTGATTCCATTGAGCATCTATTTACTCACATTTATTCTCTGCTTTGAAAGCGATCGCTGGTATCGCCGGTGGATTTTTCTGCCGTTACTATTTCCCGCGCTGGCCAGCCTGGTGATTGCGTCCGATCCAAATCTCGAAGATGCGCCGGTTTTTTTGATAGTGTTGCTTGCCTCGGGCGCCTTGTTCGTGTGCTGCATGACGTGTCACGGCGAATTAGCCCGGTTGCGCCCTTCAATCTCGCGGCTCACGTCGTTTTATCTGTGCCTTTCTTTGGGTGGCGCTTTAGGCGGGCTGTTTGTCGCATTGCTTGCTCCGCATGTGTTCTCCGCGATGTTGGAATACCCCATTGTGTTTGTTGCTTGCCCGGCATTGCTGCTGGCGGTCTTTTGGCGGGAACGCCTGCACTGGAAAAAGCCGCAGCTCATCCGGCCTTTGTGGATGGGATCGCTCGCGTGTACGGTAGTGCTCTGCGGCTATGTGTCGCATCAGATATGGAAACAACGGCGCAGCGCGATTTTTCTGGGAAGAAATTTTTATGGCGCGTTGCGGGTGGACGATACCATCGACCATCACAATCGAATTCGCGAACTGACCCATGGGACGATCCTGCACGGCATCCAGTTTTTGCAACCGGAGTTGCGTCATCGCCCGACCAGCTATTACGCGCGCAATTCCGGCATTGGTCTGGCCTGGTATGCCCTGGCGCCTGGCGGGCCTTTGAAGATGGGAATCGTTGGCCTTGGGGCCGGCACTCTGGCTGCTTACGGGCGCGCGGGGGATACGCTGCGCTTCTATGACATCAATCCTTTAGTGGTGAAGATTGCGAAAGAGCAGTTCACTTTTTTATCCGATTGTCCTTCGCACGTCGATATTGTGCTGGGCGATGCACGCCTGTCACTTGCAAGTGAACCGCCGCAGCGATTCGACATATTGGTGATCGACGCGTTTTCCGGAGATGCTATTCCCGTCCACCTGTTGACGCGCGAAGCTTTCCATCTCTACTGGCGTCATCTGAAGCCGGATGGCGTGCTCGCGGTGCACGTCTCAAACCGGTATTTGAATCTGGCACCGGTGGTAGCACTTGGGACGATTGATAGCGGGAAACAGGTGTGGCGGATTGACAACGCAGATAATGACCTGCAGGAAATCTACTCCTCGACCTATGTATTAGCAAGCAGCCGCCGGAATCTGTTCAGCAACGCCTTGTTTCACGGTTTACTCGAAAAAATAGACATTCCGCGCGGGCTGCGTCCCTGGACAGACGATTACAGCAATTTGTGGCAGGTTCTGAATTATCACGGGGCCGATGAGTAGGCGCCGTTTATCACTGATGAAATTCCTGACCGATGACCTGTAAACACACGCGGTCGTTGGCCGATCCGGCTGTGCGCAGCAATCGTTCAATGGGTTCCAACCTTTCTTCACGGCTAAGCGCAAAGGTCTGATGATGCACCGGGAGCACGTATTCTGCGCCTGCATCATTGGCCATGGACCAGGCCTGTTCCGGGTTACAGTGGACCCGAATCCAGGGATCATAAGCGCCAATCGGCATAATCGCCAGATCGATCGGGGTGGATGAGCGAATCTGCTTAAAAGCTGTGGTGTAGGCCGTGTCGCCGCCGAAAATGATTCTGCGATCGTTGATTTCGATCAAATAGCCGTTATAGCCACGGTGTACATCGCTGCGCATGCGCGCGCCCCAATGCGCTACTTCGAAGGCGGTGACTCGCGCCGGACCCGTTTGTACCGTTTCCCGCCAGCGCAACTCATGAACCTGCGCATAGCGCCTGGGCCGCAAGAGGTCGGAAGTGTGAGCTGCGGTAATTACCTGCGTGCGAGGGTCCTCGAGGCGCCGCAGGCTCGGGAGATCGAAATGATCCATGTGCGCATGCGAAAGCAGGATCAGATCAATTGGCGGGAGTTCGTCGGGAACAGCGGCAACATCCACCAATCGCTTAATGCCGATCGTAACCGGTCCAAAATTCAAACCGACGCGCGGGCTAAAGACCGGGTCTGTCAAAATCGTGAAGCCGTCGATTTTCAGCAGCACAGTGCTGTGCCCTAACCAGGCGGCATGCAGGCCGCATTCCGGCCATTGCCTGGCCTGCGGATGGTAGGGCGCGGGCGTAATTGGCCGCGCATATTCTTTCGAAATTTCGCGAAAGAATGCGGGCGCCGCGCGCCGCAGGAATTTAGCTGTTTCAGGCGCACGCCGCAGGTGTCCGGAAAACGTGGCGCTTCGGGCGTGACGGTAACGCTGGCGATAGCCGGATGGTTCTCCCACAACGATTAGATGCTCTCATATCGGAATGTTTTTCGCTTTGTGTGAGACGCAGTATTGCTACTGTGCTATGCGACTGTAAAGGAATACGGTTCGGAGGTTTGCGCGTGCAGTCCCTTGTTATCTGCTCAGCTACAGCCGACAGTGCGGCTGCAGACCAAATTAGACGCTATCTCGAGCTGAATTGCCCGAACATCAGCATCGAGGGAAACGCGATCGCAGAGCCGGCAACCGGTCTTCTCGACGCTATAGAGCGCGCTTTATCAGCCGATATTGCGGTTCTGCTGATCTCGCCGGATGTGGTTCCGGCCGGGTGGTCTCGTTCCCAGTGGGAGCCGGTTCTTGTGCAGCAACCACGTGAACTAGGTACGGAACTTGCGTTTGCGATGTTACGCCCCTGCCGTTTTCCAGAGGTGCTGCGAAAGCAACACTTCTTTGATTTTTCCACCAATTGGCGCGACGGCATGCGTAAATTGCGGAGCTGGCTTCTCGAACAAAATCCGCTCAAGCAGGAGCGAGCCAATCTCCTTCCTGTTTGGACAGATAGTGCTGCTGTTGATTCAGATGTGATTACGCAAATAGAGGATCAAATCGGCAATCAGCCCGGTGTTATGAGCGATGTTCCGCGCGCGGCGGCGCTCGCGTATGCCGAGGCCCATTCGTTAGATTTCGAAGGCGTTTTCTGGATCGATTGCTTTGGTCGAAGCCGGGCGGGCATCATCGGCGATACAGCTCACGCGCTTGGATTGAAATTGACCGGTCCGGAGGAGGAGAACAGCGCAGCTCTCCGCGAGTTTTGTGGCGGCCATCGCAATCTTTATGTTTTCGATCAGATGCTTCACAAATACAGAGAACTGATGAGCTTTGGCGCATGGGCTTCGGTGATCTTCACTCAGCAGTCAGAAGCACAACGCAAGACACTCACTCTGGCTGAAACCGTTGAGCTTTTCGCCGAATGGCGGAACAAACCGGCGCTGTGCTTACGTCATCTCGGCGACGCTTGCCTCCATCTTGGAGTGCTCGAAACCGATTGTACTGAAGAGACGGCCGTATTAGCTAAAGAGGCGGGCGCAGATGCTTTTAACCTTCTTCAGCATTATGAACGCGTGGCGGAAGCATATGAGTTCGCCGAAGTCCTTTCCAGAAGAGCTTGGTCCGATGGGGATCGTGTCGCGCTGGAGCGTTGGGAACTCGAGAAACGTTGGATTCTGCAATCCTGGGGCTTTGCACCTCCGGTTTCTATTCGGCTAGGCGGCTTTGACCCGCCTACCCAAATGACTTTGGGCTTCTAAAGAACTCGCGCAAACGCGCCACGGCGCCAAGCGCGGCCGCCCAAAGTAGCAAATTCCAGCGGGCAGCTATAGCCGTAGTTGCCCTCTACAGCATCCATCTTGCAGAGTTTTTTCCTCCGATGCTAAACCCCGCCGGGAGTATTTGTTTGGGCGTTTACAGGCGGGTGCTAATCTGACCACAGAACTTCCAATTCGGCGCGAGTTCCTGCCGAGTCGACGCATTTTCCTATGAATTTTGAGTTTTCAGAGGAGCAGCGACAGCTCCGCCGCTCCATTCGCGATTTTGCGGAAGCTGAACTGGGCCCGCATGTCTCCGAATGGGATGAAAGCCAGACCTTCCCTTTGGAAGCCGTCAAGAAAGCCGGCCAGTTGGGGTTACTGGGGGCGATCTTTCCGGAAGACCTCGGCGGGGCTGGATATGGCTACATCGAATACGCAATTATTATCGAGGAGCTTGCCCGGGTCGATCCCAGTTTCGCGCTCATTGTTGCGGCGCACAATTCGCTTTGCACGAATCATATCTTCATCGCCGGCAATGATGAACAAAAGAAGAAGTACATACCGAAGCTAGCGACGGGCGACTGGATCGGGTGCTGGTCGCTGACAGAGCCCGAAGCGGGGTCGGATGCCGCGGGCACACGTTCGGTGGCCACTTTGAAAGATGACGAGTGGATTCTGAATGGCGGAAAGACGTTCACGACGAATGCCCACTACGCCGACGTGTGCGTGGCGATGGCGGTGACGGACCGGTCTGCTTCGGCTCACGGCATCTCGGCATTTATTTTGGAGAAGGGGACGCCCGGTTTCCGCGTAGGAAAGAAAGAAAACAAGCTCGGGATGCGCTCCAGCGCAACCGGCGAAGTGCTTTTTACTGATTGCCATCTGCCCCAGACGCAACTGCTCGGCAAGCAAGGTGAAGGCTTTGTAGACAGCCTGCGGGTGCTCGACGGCGGCCGCATTTCGATTGCTGCGCTATCTGTCGGCCTTGCACAGGGCGCCTTCGACGCGGCTCTCCGCTATTCCAAACAGCGGAAGCAGTTCGGCCGTTTTATTTCAGAATTTCAAGCCATTCAGGACAAACTGTCGAATATGGCTACGCATATCGAGGCCGCGCGCTGGCTGACGTATAGCGCGGGCGCGGGAAAAGATGCAGGCAGGCGGATCACCAAGGAATCGGCTATGGCGAAGCTGTTTGCTTCCGAGATGGCGGTTATGGTTGCAGATCAGGCGCTTCAGATTCACGGCGGCTACGGATTCATCAAAGATTATCCGGTCGAGAAGTTTTACCGCGATGTAAAGCTGTGCACCATTGGCGAAGGCACCAGCGAAATTCAGCGCCTCGTCATTGCGCGTCAACTGCTAAGAGAATAATTTGGCGGCGGCAACAACTTACTCCGAACTGATAGAACGGGTGCTTGCGGGTGACATTCGTGCACTTGCGCGCGCCGCCAGCATTGTAGAAAGCCAGAGCAAACCGGCGCGCGACCTGATTGCCGCTTTATTTGCACGCACCGGGCACGCGATGATTGTGGGAATCACGGGACCGCCGGGCGCGGGAAAAAGCACGCTGGTAGACCAGCTAGCGCGAGTTATTCGCGGGCAAGGCCGCACGGTCGGCATTATCGCAGTCGATCCCAGCAGCCCTTTTACGCATGGCGCTATCCTGGGCGACCGCATTCGCATGCAGGATCACCACGCCGACCCTGGCGTTTTCATTCGTTCCATGGCTACGCGCGGGCGGCTTGGCGGCATCGCGCAGGCAACGCTTGAAATGTCTTTGCTGCTGGACGCCGCCGGCCGCGATGTCGTCATGATCGAGACGGTTGGAGTAGGCCAGGATGAGGTCGAGGTGGCATCGCTGGCGGATGTCACCGCAGTGGTCCTGGTGCCGGGTCTCGGGGACGACGTACAGGCGATCAAAGCGGGCATTATGGAAGTGGCGGATGTGTTTGCAATCAACAAGGCCGATCTTCCCGGCGCTGAACGCCTGGAGCAGGAGATACGAGCCATGCAGAGCCTTGGCGCCGAAAGCGAGCGCGCAAACTCCGCTCCTGTTCGCCGGGTGGTTGCGACTGAAGGCAGAGGTGTGGAGGAATTGCTGGCGGTAATAGAAGCCGTTTTCGCGAAGCGCAAACGTAAGGGCGAACGCGCCGGGACATGGGCCGTCCGGCTTCGCGAACTATTGCGCGAAGATTTGATGACGGGCCTTCCGGAGCACGACGTTCAAGCGCATGCGCAGCGCGTCGCAATGAAACTGGAAGATCCGTATACTGCGGTGGATTCTTTGCGGAAGGCGATCTGCGGATAGGACTCAGAAAACGTGGACATTGATCATCTCGGCATCGCGGTTGCAGATATCGACCAGGCGTTGCAATTCTACGAAGGCGCGCTTGGAATGCAAGTTGTCCACCGCGAAGCCGTACCGCACGAGCGTGTGAAGGTAGCCATGCTGCCGGTGGGCGAGACGAGAATCGAATTGCTGCAAGCGACAGACCCGGACTCGACCATTGCGAAGTTCCTTGCCAAGCGGGGTCCGGGGTTGCATCACATCGCTTTGCGTGTGGACGATCTCACGGCGGCTGTCGAACGGCTGAAAGCCACCGGCGCCAGATTGCTGAATGAGCCGCGCCAGGGCGCGGGCGGGCACACGTATGTTTTTGTTCATCCGGCATCGACGAGCGGGGTTTTGCTCGAGCTAATTCAAAACTAGAAGGGACTCTATTGCAACCACGAGCCACAATCGGCATCATCGGCGGCAGCGGGCTGTATGCTATGCCCGGTTTTGAAACCAAGGAAGAGCTACGCCTCGAAACACCTTTTGGCGAACCATCCGACGCCTACGTATTAGGCACGCTAGAGGGCGTGCGTGTCGCATTTCTGGCCCGGCATGGACGAGGTCATCGCATTGCGCCCTCGGAGTTGAATTTCCGGGCGAATATATACGGTATGAAGATGCTGGGCGTGGAACGAATTCTTTCGCTCAGCGCTGTGGGCTCTTTGAAAGAAGAGCACCGCCCTTTGGATTTCGTAATTCCCGATCAGTTCGTAGACCGGACGCGGGGCCGCATCTCGACGTTTTTCGGACGCGGCATTGTGGCGCATATCAGCTTCGCCGATCCGGTGTGCCCGCAGCTTGCGAATATGGTTCACAACTCTGCGGGCGAACTCGGCATCAACAGCAAATTGGGCGGCACATATCTTTGCATGGAAGGACCGGCTTTCTCGACGCGGGCAGAGTCGAATCTGTATCGAAGCTGGGGTATGGATGTCATCGGCATGACGAATCTCACCGAGGCCAAGCTGGCGCGGGAAGCCGAGATTTGCTACGTAACGATCGCCATGGTGACCGATTACGATTGCTGGCACAGCGAGCACGAAGCGGTTACAGTCGATCAGATTCTTCAAACGCTGAAACAGAACGCAGAGAACGCGTGCAAGCTCGTACGGCATGCCGTGTCGAGGATGCCGAAGACGAGGGCTTGTAAGTGCGGATCTGCATTGAAGCACGCGATCCTCACGGATCCTGCTGCCATTCCGCAAAACATAAAAGATGAACTGGGGTTGTTGATTGGCAAGTATACCGGCGGCTGATCTCGCGCAGGAAATCGTTGACGATTGCCTTAATTACGGCACCTGGCCTTCCCGCGCCCTGGATGCACTGATTGAACGCGCCCTGGATGAGGACGATGAATTCGTGGCACGGAATGCGACTCGTGCGCTGTTCTCGATCGTTATCGAACGCTTTGCGGATCTTTTCGAGCCGTCGCTATGCGAAGTGTATGCGCGTTTGTTTTCGCATGTGATTTCCCGCGCGCTGCCGGAATACCCGGCCGAGGATCTGCTGATCCGTTATCGCAGAATCCGGCAGACCCGAAAGTTCGTTGGCGGCGTAGTGAACCGCGTGTTCGTCCTGTCGCGGGTGACGCTGGGCGCCGATGTTGCGGTTACCAGCGTGGCTTTAGCAGCGGCCAAGGAACGCTTCCCAAACGCTGAAATCGTGCTCGTCGCGCCCAAGAAAAACGCCGAGCTGTATTTGGCCGATCCGCGAGTGGTGCCGGTGAGCATCGCTTATGGCCGCTCCGCATTGCTGCGCGACCGCCTTTTGGCCGCTGCGGAGTTGCAGGTTGCGGTGGATGAACTCAGCTCAATTGTGATTGATCCCGATTCGCGCTTGACGCAGCTTGGGCTTATACCGATCTGCGACGATGCACGATACTATTTTTTCGAAAGCCGGTCCTACGGGTTCGAAAGCTCGGACAATCTGACGAAGCTTACGGCGCGCTGGCTCTCGGAAACGTTCGACATTCCGGAACACAGCGCCTACGTCGCGCCCACCCCTCAACCACCGGTAAACGGAACCAGGGATGTGACCGTTAGCTGGGGCGTCGGCGACAATCCGGACAAGCGGATCGATGACGAGTTCGAGTTTGAGGTCCTTTCATCGTTGCTATCGCAGGGACGCACTGTTCTGCTCGACCGGGGCGCAGGCGGAGAGGAGGCGCAGAGAATCGATGCGCTGGCGGCGCGTTTGGGCCACCCGCCACAATTGCATATTCACGACGGCAGCTACGCTTCCTTCGCCAGCCACATTATGCAAAGCAAGCTATACGTCGGATACGATTCTGCCGGGCAGCATGTGGCCGCCGCAGCAGGCATTCCGCTGGTGTCTGTGTTTACCGGTTATGCTTGCCAACGCATGTTCGAGCGCTGGCGCCCGGCAGGACGATCAGCACGCGTTGTGAAGGTGGATGAGAACAACCGCTCTACCGCGTTGATACGAACGCTGGCCGCTATTGCGGAGGTTTGACTCCGGGCGGGGGCGGCGGTACGGGCGGCAACGCAAACGGGTTCGAAGCGGTCGAGGGTTTGGAGGCACTGGCCGGCTGTTCTTCCGTTTTGCCGGGAGGCAGCGGCGGAGGCGGAGCTTCCGGCCCAGGCTGGCCCGCTGCGCCGTAGATGATCGTCGAGCCGGTCTCGAACTTACGGTAATTGCCGAATTGAATTTCGTTTTTTGTCTTCTCGCGGCCGGCAGTCATATACAACTTGGCGTACAGCGGGACGATATAGGGATGCCCGCTGATTTCTTGTTCATCGTAATCGAGCGTCTCTTCTGCCGAGGTGACCGGAAAAGTTTTCGGAATGTCACGCGCCGTGAAGGTAATGCGGTCGATCTCGCCGGTATTGGGGTCCGCATAGACGAGCCCCGAATATGCCGTGATGATGCGCTGCATGTCGCCTTCGCTCGATCCATAGCTGATTGAGTACTGCGAATGCCCGCTATCAATAAAGTAGTTGAATACGGCCATGCGGCGGCCGCGCAGAGTGGCCCAATGATCCCAGCCAAATTCGGCCTCGCTGCTGGGCTCGAAAATAGCGCGCATCATACTGCCGAACTCACCGCTCGAAACAGAACCGCCGCCTACTACGGCCCTGCTCATATCCATGTCTTGCAACTTGCCGTTTACGGAATAGATGCGGTTGTCTTCCTGTCCATCGTGATAGCTCACTTTGGAAAGCAAAAATCCCAAACTGCGGTACGCATCGCCGCCGCTCGGGTCGATATAACGGCGCGTGGCTTCGGTGCAGATGAAATTCGGCAGGTTTTGCGTGTACTGCATTGCGTACTCTTTCATCATGCCGAGGATCTTCTGCTGAGTTACGGAATCAGGCGGTGGAATCGGGGGAGCCTTTGCGCCCAGACTCGCCGTCGGAGGAGCAGCGCTCAATGTGTTATCGGGCACGGTGGCAGGCGAATAGGTAGAGTCTTTCAGGGGCGGTTTCAGGTTCGCTGTTTCGTCGCGGAGTTCCTGGAGAGCCTGCACCGTTTTGGGGCCGGCGCCTTGCGCTTGCAGATCCAGAATGGTTTTGTCCGTCAGCCGCTCTGTCAGATGGATTTTTTTGACATAATTGGCAACCTGCTTGTCGTTACCTGGATGAAGAGCCAGCTCGGAGCGAATAAAATCAACCACTTGCTGGACGTTCATCTCCTGTTGAGCGTGAAGAAAGGGGGCGGCGGCCAACAGAGCTAAGCCGGCAAACAACAACCGCATATGTCTATGATGACGTATTTCAACGTCATGACGTATCCGCGCCCTTTATGGTTGCCCGAAGCTAACTCTTTTGCTGCTTTTGCAATTCCACGTTTACCGTTCCGACGGGAAATCCCATCTGCAGACGGAACATGACGGGCAGCCGTTCCGCATCGTCGGTAATCCAGACCTGCAGCCGCCCTTTTCGCTTGTAGATCACGTTGTCAAACACAAACGCCTCATAGCGAACAGTCGGGTACGTCTTTCCTGCGACAGTAACGTTCTCCTTCACCTGCGCATCGATGCGGGCATTGGCAAACTTCTTGCCGTCCGTCAGTGGAACTGCGATGCTCTTTCCGGGCTCCAGGTCCATAGCTCGCAGGGCGTGCAGAGCGCCGGTAATTTCGAAAGTGCACGGGGGAACATCCAGATCCTTGCGAACCTCCTGATTCTTCACCAGGTCGTGTTCGTAATAATCCACTTTGTGGTGAGCCGGGTCGAAGCTCAGTTTGGTGTAGCTGTGGCGCTTGCCCTCCTGCGCCTCCAGTTCCGAGCTGACGCCGCAGAACTTACGCGTGGTGATGGATTTATAAGTATCGGCGATGTGATAGAGCCTCGAAACCATGCCGGCGCTTTGTAAGTCCAAGCTGGTTTCCCAATCATCGGTGCGCGGGTGATCGAGCCGGATAGTAGCCAATCCGGCCGTGATGCCGTGCCATTCCACCCGGTAGGACAGGCTTTCGGGACACGGAAATTTGTTTTCTGAGCCAGGCTGCTGCTGCGCAAGGGCGAGCGAGGAAAGGGCTACGGCGGCTAACCGCAGCAGATTATTTCGAGACATCAACGGTGACAGGACAAAAAGCAGCGCGCCGATTCAAGTGCATGCAATACAGTTTCGCAGACGCACTCGCACCCCGCAAGTTTTCGAGTCTTCGCATACGCGGCTCGACCGGGTATCGTCAGCGTTCGAGCAGCAGAATATTGCTCCCACGCTCATCCAACTGCGTGTATAAAAAGGACGACCCATCAGCGGCTGCGGCAAAACCTCCTGGCGTGGGCATTCTCTCCGTTCGCCCGACGATCCCGGATTCGTCATGTTCCAAGGCAGCAACTGGATCGGAATAGATCCGCGTGCGCCAGGCGCGATATTCGCAATGACAAAGTAGATTCCCGCTTGCCCAATCGCCCAATTACCCCACATCGGTCCCGGAAAGCCTGGCATGACCGGTTCCGCATGCGCATCTGGGCCCGTGCTGATTCGCCAAATGCCTTTACCCGCTGCTATGAAATAGACGAATTTGCCGTCGGGCGATTCGATAGGGCGAAAGCCGCCGTCTTTTGTTACCTGAGTTGGCGCGCCGCCTGCCAGAGGCACTCGATAAATATTCCAAACACCAGTCGTGCGCGAGGCAAAGTAAATCGAGTTGCCGTCATGTGACCAGGCGGGCACGGCCGCGCTTAATCCTCTTGTGTCGAGGTGTTCCGGTTTTTGGCCCGGCAGGGCACGCAGGTAATACACTTCGCTGCGGCCGTTCTGCCGAACATCAAACGCGATGCGTTTGCCGTCGGGAGACCAAGCCGGTTTTCCTGCAGGAGAATTTGAGAAATTGGTCAGTTGTACTTGTCCGCTCCCGTTGTCTGGCGAGATCCATACTTCGAAATTGCCGGTTCTATCACTCACGAACGCGATTTCATGCCCGTCTGGTGAATAGGCGGGACTTGTGTCGGCGCCAGTGGAGGCGATGCACACGTCGTTTATCCCGGCACGGAAACGCCAGATGTTCGCATCATCGCGGAAGGCGACATAGGCCATGCGGTTGCCCTGTTTGCCGGCAGAGGGAAAACCGAGGTTTACCGGGCTGTCGGTCAGTCTGATGGCGCTGCCGCCGGTTGCCGGGATTCTCCACAAATTGAAAAATCCGCCCTGTCGTGAACTCGAAAAGATGAGGCCCTTTCCATCTGCACTCCAATCCAATCCGCGCACTTCACGGTTGTCGAAGGTGACGCGCCGGGCGGCGCCGCCGTCGCGAGGCATCACGAAAATATCAGCGATGGAGGCCACGGTCAGGCGCAGAAATGCGAGCTGCCGGCCGTTAGGTGAAAAGACCGGCTCGACATCGGCCAGCACTCCTTTTGCAGCAACCGTGAGGAAGCGCTTGGCTCCGGTTGAGCTGGAAATCGCGATGATACGGCAAGTGCGGTTCGGCCCTCCTTCCTCTGCCGACACCAATTCCGTCCCGTCAGACGACCAGCTCAGGCGCGGCTCATTGCAGAGATAGGTTTCGCGCGCGAAGAGATCCGCCAGCTTACGCCTGTTCCGGCTAGCGCGCAGTGCGATTTCGGATTCAATGCTCGAGGTAGAAGGCTTGGAGGGCACGAAAGGGGTAGTCGCATCGCTCGAAAAGGGCGAATACGGCGTCTCAAATATCAAGAATCGCGTGAAGAAGGAAGTACTGACACGGTTCGCGGCCGTGTTTCCTTTTGTGGAGAAGCCTGGTTTGGCTCCGGTCGCGAGCAAGATTGGCTTCTCGCCTAAGCCGGCGATCCCGGCGGGGCGGATACAGGGCTTCGGCAACCGCGTTTGAAGCGCCTGGCGTCTTGCGCCGCTAAAAATCGATACTCGCCAAAATCTCCGAAGGCTTGCGGTCGAAAGCCCTGCAAATGGAAAGCAGGCTCTCGATGCTCGGCAGGTTGGCGCCGCGCTCGATTGAGCTGATCTGGGAAACACTCAATTTGCTGGCCGCTGCCAGATCTTTGAGCGACCAATCGCGTTCCACCCGCAGTAGCTTGATGCGATGTCCCAATCGCCGGCGAAGGCGTTCCGGCGGGCTCTGCCCCAACCCAAACTGTTCAATGGCATTGTCGAGAGTCTGACGGAGTTGCGTAAGCGAAAACGGTTTGGCGAGATAGTCGAATACGCGCAGCTTGAAAGTCGTGCGCATGTTTTCGAGTGAGGGGTAACCCGTGACGACAATGATGCACAGACCTGGCCAGAGCGAGAGGAGCTGTTCGACCACTTTGTCGCCGCTCGATTTGCCCATTTTCATGTCGAGCAGAACGATGTCGGGAAGCCGCTCCGCCGCCGATGAAAATAATTCCTCCGGGTGCGCAAACGTCCTGACGGTATAGAATCCTTCATCGCGCAGCAGGTCTTCGATGTAGTTGCGGAAATCGTAATCATCGTCGAGGACGGCTACGTCAATCGGCTCGGTGATAAGTTCTTCGGCTTCTGTCATAGCCCTTTAGGGGGCGGCTGGAAGCATGACTTCGAGGCATGCCCCGCCGCTGGCGCGATTGGAGGCGCAAATCGTTCCGCCATGCTGCGTGACAATGCCTTCGGCCACTGTCAGCCCCAGTCCCGTGCCTCGCGCATCCAGCCTGGTGGTTACGAACGCCTCGAACATGTTCGGCAACACATCAGGCGGAATGCCTGGTCCATTATCGACTACCGTACAGCAGACCCACTCACGGCCGCCGCGTTGGAACCGCCTCGATTCGACACGGATTTCGCCGCCGCCGCTCGAAACCGCAAGCAAAGCATTACGCAACAGATTCACAAAGACCTGCACCAGCCGGTCGGCGTTACCCACCACTGAGGCGACCTCGCTCACATCGTTCGTGAAGGAGACAGCGGCGGCTTTTTCATCAATGGCAACCAGATTCCAGCTTTCCTCTACAATCGGCCGCAGCGCCACTCGTTCCGTTTCCCGCTTGCGTACACGCGCAAAATCCACCAATCCTTCGCTGATCTTGCGGAGCCGCTGCGTGACCCGCAGCATCCGCGTAAGCCGTTCCTGCGTCTGCCCGTCTTTTGCCGTTTCCTGAAGTTTCTCGATGGACCCCTGCAAAACCGCAAGCGGCGTATTCAATTCATGCGCAACGCTTGTACTTAGCATGCCCAGGCTAACGAGGCGGTCCTGCTCCTCCAATCTTTGCAGCGCGCCTGCTAAGTCGTCCTCGTGCCTTCGCAACTGCGCGACGGTGGTGTTCCTGGAGCGCATGATCTGTCCGATTTCATCGTTCAAGATGAACCGCTGATCGATCATCTCGTGATCGCGATCATCGCGCTGGGTTGCGGAATCGGCCTTCAGCATCAATTTAAGCGGCTGGTAGACGTACTGCGGCATGATGATGAACTCCAGCACGACAATGGACAAGATGTAAATGGTTCCGAGCGCCGCGAAGAGACTGAAGCGGGCGCGGCGCAGCGCCGAGTTATAGAACTGAGCAGGCAGCGTGATTCGCCGGTAGCGGCCCGGCTGTTTCACAGTTCGAAAGAGATTATCATGATCCTGCCAAAAAGCGCCCGGGTGGCGCGCCAAAAATTCCTGTCCGTCCCGCGTCAGCCCCAGAGCCTGCGCTGAACCTTCGCGAAACTCATAAGCGCTGAGGTCGGTTTGCTGCGGCTCGGAACCGAATACTTGCGAAACTATGCGGAATTCCCGTTCTTTTGCCGCATCTAAGTGGCTTGCAAACAACGGGATGAGCGAAACATAGACGGAGACCGCCAGCACGAAGAAAAAGACGTTGTGCAGGATGGCAAGCTTCTGGCGGACTTTCAAACCCCCGAAGGCTCGCAACAGAAAGCTCGGGGGCTTCGCCGGCATGCTCTTATTGCCGAGCCAATTCCTCTCGGCGCTCAAGTTCCTGCTCCTTGTACTGCAATTGATATAGCTTCCAATAAATGCCGCGCCGCGCCAGCAGTTCCTGGTGCGTGCCCATTTCCCGCAATTGCGCTTTGTGCATCACTATAATGCGGTCGGCGCGCTGTATTGTTGAGAGGCGATGGGCAATCACCACCGAAGTGCGATTGGAGACCAGCCGCGTTAAAGCCTCGCGCACGCGGAGTTCCGTCTCGGTATCTACGCTTGAGGTGGCTTCGTCCAGAATTAGAATCTGCGGATCATGCGCAAGCGCGCGGGCAAAACTAATGAGCTGCTTTTGGCCAGTGGAGAAGCCGTTTCCGCGTTCCTTTACGACAGTATCGAAACGGTCGGGCAACTCCTCCACAAAATCGAGAAGGTTGACGCGCTCGGCCGCCTGTCGCACTTGCGCATGAGTGATATGCGAGGTGCCCAGGCGGATGTTCGATTCCAGCGTCCCGGAAAACAAATAGGCATCCTGCAATACCACGCCGAAGTGGCGGCGCAAGTCAATTAAGTCGAAATCGCGCACATCGATTCCAGCGATGCGGACAGCCCCGCGCTGCACATCGTAGAAACGCATCAACAAATTGGTCAAAGTTGTTTTGCCTGCGCCGGTATGGCCCACAACCGCCACGGTCTCGCCCGGCGCAACTTGAAAGCTGACGTCCTTCAATACCCAGTCTTCGCCGTTATATGCAAACCAGACGTGATCGAATTCGATGGCCACGGCCCCGGTGGGGAAGGGTATTGTTTTTTGCGGCGAAACGATCTGGGATTGCGTGTCCAGGAGCTTGAAAATTCGTTCCGACGCAGCCATCGCGCCTTGCAGGATGTTGTATTTTTCGCTCAGATCCTGGATGGGCCGGAAGAAACGCAGTCCATATTGGAAGAACGCGACCAGTACGCCAAGCGTGAGCGCACCCTGCCTGATTCGAAAACCGCCGTAGGCGAGAATCAGTGCGAGCGCCAGCATGCCCAGGAACTCAACAACCGGATAAAACCATCCATAGGCGGTAATGGAATCCTTGAACGCGAGCATGTGGTCACGATTAATTCTGCTGAACTCTTCTTTGCTGCGCTCTTCGCGATTAAAAAGCTGTAGCACCGCAATTCCGGCTACGTGTTCCTGCAGATAAGCATTGATACGCGCGATGGCTATACGGATGCGCCGGTAGCTTTGCGAAGCTGTGCGGCGGAACTGCACTGTCACGAGCACGACGAGCGGCATGACAGCCAGCATCAATCCGGTCAGTCCCGGGCTGAGCCGCAACATCGCCAGAACGACGAATGACAGCATCAGAATGTCGCCGATAATCATGACGAGCCCCGACGCGAAGAGATCATTGAGCACGTCCACGTCAGTTGTGACGCGCGTGACCAGCCGTCCGACAGGATTCTTGTCGAAATAGGCGATATCCAGCGTTTGCAAATGGGCCATCAGTTGCCGCCTCAGGTCGAACATGGCTTTTTGTCCGGTCCATTGCATGAGGTAAGTCTGCCCGAAGTCAAACAGAAACCCGAACACTACAACCGCGAGATAAACCAACGTTAGTTGGGTGAGGCCGGTCCAGGGATTCCGTGACAACCAGGCATCCAGAAACGGAAACTTCTCCGCATTGGACACCGGAACGAGATAACGATCCACCGCCAATTTTGTTAGCAACGGTCCGATAATCTGAAGGAGGGAATCAACAACCAGCAAAATCAGCGAAGCAGCGACAATCATTCTGTACGGCCGCAGATAAACCAGCAGCCGGCGCATGAGGCGCGAATCGTATGCTTTGCCGAGTACTTCCTCTTCCAAGCTTTTACCTTTAACTACATTGTCCATGAACGGTGTTGTTCTTATCGATAAACCGGCCGGCTGGACCAGCCACGACGTCGTGAATCGCTGGCGCAAGCTCGCCGGCACCAAGCGCGCCGGGCACCTGGGCACGCTCGACCCGCTTGCCACTGGTTTGCTGGTACTGATAACGGGCACCGGGACGCGCCTGGCGCAGTTCTTTGGAAAAGAAGAAAAGACCTACCTGGCCGGGATTGAGTTAGGCGTGGTCTCGAACACCTACGATGCAGACGGTAGAGTCGAGAAAACCGGAATTGCTCTCCCGGAGAATCCGAATCTCATTCGGGATGCGCTCAGTGCTTTCACTGGTGAGTTCGAACAAATTCCGCCGCCCGTATCCGCCAAGAAAGTTGCCGGCGTGCCGGCCTATAAGCTGGCGCGAAAGAATGTAAAGGTTGAATTGAAGCCGGTCACCGTCAGGATTCGCGAACTGAAGGTGCTGGACATCTCTCTTCCGCGGATATCGATAGAAGTTACCTGTTCTGCAGGAACTTACATCAGGAGTCTGGCGCACGACTTAGGCCAGCGCCTGGGTTGCGGCGCGCTGATTGCGCAACTGCGGCGCACGCGCTCCGGCGATTTTGATGTGAAGGACTCCTACACGCTTGACCGGCTCGCGGATTTGGCCTCTCAAGGCCGGCTCGCCGATGCCGTCATTTCCTCGAGTAGCTTGCTTCCGCATATACCAAGTCAATACGTGGATGCGCAAACGGCAATGCAGATTCGACAGGGCCGGGATTTTCGCACTTCGCCATTTGTCGTGCAGCCGGGCACGCCATTAGTCAAAGCCTTGTCGCACAGTGGGGAACTGATTGCAATCGGCGAACTAAGAATCCCGAACGTATACCATCCTGGCACGGTGCTTTAAGACGGCGTTTTGATCATACTCGCGCTGCGTGCCGCGCGCAGGAGGAGAGTGCTAAGGGTGAGGCGAGATGGGATCTGGTGGACCTGGAGAGATTCGAACTCTCGACCTCTTCCATGCCATGGAAGCGCGCTCCCAACTGCGCCACAGGCCCGCCGGAGGGATTTACGTAGTGAGAATATCACAGCGGCCTGTGCCTTGCTTGTACTAGGACGCGCGTACTGTTTCGGCATGCCAAAAGTACTTTCAGTTTTCGTATCCCGTTCTATTGACATGTTCCGAAAAGAGGCGCACAATCGAACGGTTGAATTCTTCAGACCGGCTCTGCCGGTGAGGAATTTTAGCGATGAACGACATCGTTTACGAACTTGCCAACCCTGGACAGGATGTCACTCTGAGCCGGGGAAGTACGAAGGGCAATCAACTTGCAGGTGTTAGCCCCGCAGCCCTTGACGATTTGATCCATGAACTGCGCCAGCCGCTGAGCGCTATTGATTCGCTGGCGTATTTTCTGGAAATGACCTCTTGCGACGAAACCGTGCGAGCGCATTTAAAGCGCATACAAGCGATGGTTTCGAATGCGCACTGCATTCTGGATCGCTCCTCGACGCAGCACCCGGTGCCACGGAGCCTCGTATAAGGGCCGGCTAATCCGGTTTCTTTTCAATTTCGTCCAGCTTTTTCTTGAGCGAGGCAAGATCCTCGCGCAACTGTGGGATTTTCGCCACATTCGCCAAACCTTTCAAGTGCTGCCGCAAAGGGCGAGCCGGTATTCCCCAGACCGGTTCGCCTGCATGCACAGTCTGACCCGTCAGAATGCCCGCTTTACCACCGACTATGGCTTTGGACTCGATCTTTGCTTTTTCGCCGATTCCAGTCTGCCCGCCGATAACAGCGTAATCGCCCACGAAAACGCTGCCGGAAAAGCCGGTTTGGGCCGCCACGACGACGTGACAGCCGATGTCGCAGTTGTGGGCCACATGTATCAGGTTGTCGAGCTTCGTCCCCCGCCCGATACGCGTCACTCCCAGAGCGGCCCGGTCGATGCAGCAGTTTGCTCCGATTTCTACATCATCTTCGATTAGAACCGTGCCTACCTGGGGAAATTTTTCGTAATGATCGCCCGCGAGCGTGAATCCGAATCCGTCAGCGCCGATTACGCAGCCGGCGTGCACGGAGACGCGCGCCCCGATCCGCACACGATCGTAAATGCTCACATTCGCGTGCAGCACCGTTTCTTCGCCGATGTACACGTGCGCTCCAATAGCGCAGCCGTTCCCGATCCGGCAGTTACGCTCAATCACTGTATGCTCGCCGATTGTCGTGTAAGCACCGACACTGCATTCGCTGTCCAGGCGCGCTGTCGCAGCAATAATCGCAGTCGGATGGATCGAATGGGGAGTGCCGGGCTTCTCGTACAGGGCGCGCAGCACAGCAGCAAATGCGGCGCGCGGCTCTGGAACGCGCACGACCGACCACGGGCCGGTGGCGTTGAAATCGCGATCGACGATAAGGCATCCTGCTTGCGAGCGCAACGCTTCCCGCGCCGCTTTCGTATTGGCGGCAAATGCAACCTCCTCATTCGTGGCATCCTCCAGAGTGTTCGCAGCCGAGATCGGGCGTTGGCTGTCGCCCGCAAGCTCACCTCCGCAGAGCGCTGCGATCTGCGCTGTTGTAAGAGAAGGCATTCCCCATAGTTAACATTGAGATTAGTTTCCATCAGATGCGCTATTGATGAGTATCGATCCTTCGGCTTACATTGCACCTACGGCCCGCGTCGATCCGGCCGCCACGGTGGCGGCTGGCGCGCATATCGGCGAGTTTTGTGTTATCGAATCCGATGTAACTGTCGGGCGCGGCTGCATTCTGGAACCGTATGTGTATATAAAGCGCTGGACGACGTTAGGCGATGAAAACGAAATCTCAGCCGGTAGCGTGCTGGGGACGGACCCGCTCGATAAAGCTTTCAGCGGCGAGCGAAGTTATCTGAAAATCGGCAACGGCAATAAGATCCGCGAGCATTACACGATTTCCCGCGGCACGAAACCGGAATCTGAGACACGGATCGGTAACGGCAACTACATCATGACGTCCGGACACATCGCGCATAACTGCATCCTGGGCAATCACATCGTTGTCGCCAGTTGTTCACTGATCGCCGGCTATGTCGAAATCGAAGATCAGGTCTTCGTTTCGGGCGGCGTAGTGGTTCATCAGTTCTCGAAAATCGGACGGCTGGCGATGATCGGAGGCAACTCGCGTGTGAACCTGGACGTGCCGCCGTTCTTCCTGTATTCCGGTTTCCATGTAGAACCGGTGGGGCTCAACGTTATCGGATTGAAGCGCGCAGGTTTTTCGACGCAGCAGATGAGCGCGCTCAAGACCGCATACCGCATTCTTTACCGCTCAGGTTTAAAACAGACAGCGGCGCTTGCAAGGATTGAGGCCGAAGTGGGGACGGCCGAAGCAATGCATCTGGTTCATTTTGTCCGCAACAGCCAGCGCGGAATATGCCGTGAACGCCGGAACGCGCAAACTGCCGTCGGTTAACATTGTGAACGGAATAATTCTTGTGGAAACGGCAATTCAGAATGCTGGGCGCGCCTTATCGGGCTCGCTGACCACAACCCAAACGCTCAGGCAATACGTTCGGCTGACGAAGCCGCGAATCACGCTTTTAATCATCATTTCGACGGCTGTTGGGTACTGTTACGGCGTCGATTCGAAATTCAACTTCATCACCTTTCTGCATGCCCTCGTTGGCGCTACGCTACTGGCGGGCGGAGCTGCCACGCTGAATCAGTGGTGGGAACGCGAATGGGACGCGCAGATGAATCGAACGAAGATGCGGCCGATTCCGGCAGGCATGGTGCGCGCCAGGGACGCGCTTCTGTTTGGGGTTCTATTGACTGTTGCGGGTGTAGCAGAGCTGTGGCTGTTCTGCAACATTTTGGCGGCCGCTTTGGGACTGCTGACTTCGGCCGGCTACGTCCTTGCTTATACTCCCCTCAAGCGCAAGCATCCGGTTTGTACAACTGTGGGAGCGTTGCCGGGCGCGATGCCGCCGTTAATCGGTTTTGCCGCTGCAAGCTCACATCTTGGCGTGAATGCGTGGGCTCTGTTCAGCATTCTCTTCCTTTGGCAGTTTCCGCATTTTCACGCAATTGCGTGGATGTATCGGGAGGATTATCAACGAGCCGGTGTGAAGATGCTGGCTGTAGCCCGTCCATTCGGCGTTGGTTTAACCATGGAAATCCTGAGTGCGCTGCTGCTACTTATTCCGATCACTCTGGCTCCAACGCTATTGCACATGGCAGGCCAGGTGTACTTTCTTGCAGCGCTAATTCTGGATGGAATTTTTCTCTACTTCGGCTGGCAATTGGCAAGGGAGCGTAGTCGCAAGCGGGCGCGCGCTCTACTTCTCGCTTCGGTGCTGTACCTCCCAGTATTATTCGCCTTCCTCGTTTTTGACAACTCGCGATTTTTGAGCTGACACGCAGTGTACATGCCGCCCTGTATATGCGCGGGCGAAGGAATAGCTGGTGTGCGGTTGCCGTTCAGGCAAGTCTAAGGAACTCAGCTCAACAGCAATGATCAAGCGTAAAATTGAGCAAGTGGCTACTTCGCTTCAGAATGTAAGCCGGCTGGTTCCTGTTATTACGCATGGAGTTGCCGTTCCGGCGATGAGCAAAAGACAACTCATTGGCTTTCCACGCCATTGCCTTTGTTTGGAAATCGCGCTCCACAGGATTTGCTTCAAACCGATAAAGCCCAACGTGAGCGAGTGGCAGTTCTGGATCAAAGGTCAGGGCCGCATGACGGTCTTCAACGCGGAAGAAGACACCCGCACCATGGATTTTCGCGCCAACGATGTCGGCTTTGTACCGGCTATGGCAGGCCACTACATCGAAAAACACCGGTAACGAAGACTTAATCTTCTTGGAGCTGTTCGCCGCGCCGGAGTACCAGGACATGTCGCTCAATCAATGGCTGCGAGCCTTGCCCCCTCACGTAGCCCGGGCGCATACCAATCTGTCCGCGGATGAGCTGGAAAGAATTCCGGCTCAATCCAATAAGATCGTCGGCTGAGAAAGGACGATTCAATGAAAGGTGTAATTCTGACCGGCACCCATGAGGTGCAAGTGCGGGAGATTCCGGACGCGGAGATCCAACAAAGCACGGATGTGCTGATGCGCGTCACCTCCACGGCCATTTGCGGGACTGATCTTCATTTCTATGACGGCCGCATGCCTTATAACGGCCATCTGATCGGACATGAGCCTCTGGGCGTTGTTGAGGAGGTGGGCAGCGCCGTCCATTCGCTGCGGAAGGGAGACCGCATTGTCGTGCCGACTCATATCTGCTGCGGTTTTTGCCCGAATTGCACTCGCGGTTTCAGCGGTTCTTGCTTGACCACTCATCCCGGCGCGGCGGGCGCCGCCTATGGTTATCCCAATCAGGGAGACTATGCCGGCGCACAGACGGAGTTGTTGCGCATTCCGTTTGCGGATGCCAACGCGATGAAGCTGCCGGGCGAGCCCGGAGATGGGTGGGAACACGACTTTGTCATGCTGGCCGACATTTTTCCTACGGGCTATCACGCAACCGAACTGGCAGAGGTGGGCCGGGGTGATTCGGTCGCCATCTTCGGAGCCGGCCCCGTCGGGCTGATGACGGCGTACTCTGCCCTTCTGCGCGGCGCGGCTTCCGTGTTTGTGGTGGATTGTATCCCGGAACGCCTGAGAGTAGCCGAATCGCTCGGCGCGATTCCCATTGATTACCGAATCGAAGACCCTGTGAAGCAGATCATGGAATACCGCAAAAAACAACGCATGGACAACGCCTACCGCGATGAGCATGTCATGGACGGCGTAATGTGCGGTATTGACGCGGTCGGCTTTCAGGCGCGCTCACGCGGTGATTATTCGAAAGATGATCCGAACTGGATCATCGCCTCCCTGGCTCAGCTAGTGAATCCGACGGGCCGGATCGCCATCATCGGCGTGTTCCCCCCGAAAGATCCAATGGGCGTTGACCCTGCCGAGCAGACGGGTCACTTAACTGTGCCGTGGGCGACTTTCTTCAACAAAGGCATCAACGTCGGGTTTGGCCGGGACCAGGATAAACGGTACGACATCATGCTGCGGAATATGATCGTGGAAGGCCGCGCGAAACCCGGGCAGATTGTCTCGCACCGTCTGCCTCTCACGGACGCGCCGGACGCTTTTCGCCGCTTCAATGCGCGGGAGAACGGGTACGTAAAAGTGGTTCTTGATCCGTTTCAGAAATAAGATCATTCGGCGCCAAACCGAAAAGGAGACTCGAAACGAAACGACCCATCAGCACCGGTACAGGAACTCCAAGAGGAACACCGGCAGCAGCGGGTACCAGAGCTCGCGGACCACTAGCCACCTCACGTGTGTTGATTGTGCCCCCAGTACCATGCGAACGCCTGGATTGACAACGGGAACTCAGCCGTTTTGCGCGTGACTTCGGTTATGCGCACGACGCGTGAACTCCGCTATACTAGTGCTGGCTCAAGTAATTTCACTTGTGCCGTCCGTTACGCCGGTTCTAAGTTTCGACGTTTCGAATTCCCGCACACTTAGCCCAGACCTTACTTTAGCTGGGTACACCCTAACAAATTGGAGCTTACGTGTCTTTGCGCAATGGAGATCGAGCCAAGGCTAACAAGAAGCGAACCAAGCAGCGCGTCCGGCGAGCTCGCATTCGACTGCTTCGCCCACCGCTTACCGCCGAAAACCAGGTTTTGGGTTCCGCAATTCAAAATGTGGACTCACCAGGCGCGGAGTAGTATGCCGCCAGAGGCTGGTACGCAGCCGGTTGTCGATTGGTTTCGGACCTGCGCGGGTAAAGCCCTTGGATACCGGAAGGCCGATGCCCTTTTCTCCTGCGAAGGAACACAGATCGGCCATTTCAAAGGCGATGAGATCTACGGCCGCGAAGGAAACTACCTCGGTGAAATCGGACGCAACGGACGCCTCATTACGAGCTTGAATAAGAGCAGATGGCGGCGAAGCGGATTCTTTCCGGAAAGAGGCGAGCATCTTGAGCCGCCTCCCGATGCCCCGCCCGAAAATGTTGAGACTGGATGTAAAGATTTCAGACTGCCGAGACAGATAAAGTGATGCGCCGCTTCGCCATAGCTTTTGCCGCACCTCAACTTATCGCGGGCGGAGATGTTTCGTAAGGAACGCGCAAACGTGACCGGCGCTTAAGAGCGCGAAAGGAAGGTCGCCGATTGTGCGGTGACCGCAGGCAAGTTCAACAATCCGATGGTCCAGCCCCATGCTTCGGAACGGCTGAATTGCCTCTGCCACGTAATCGGGCGCAAAGACCGTGTCATAGCGGCCCCGGATGATGAGAGACTTTTTAGCAAGCCGCGCAAACCGGTCAAAGTAAGTAATGGGGTTGATCACTCTCCAGCACTCGCGTAACTGCTGCTGTGAAATATGCGATTCGAGAGCCGCCCGCAAGCTCGGCATTCCGGCCCAAACCGCATCTGAAACAGTCGAGCAGCAGTGGTTAAAGACATTCACTTTGAGACGTTCGTCGAGGGCGCTTGCTACGAAGGCGTGACCGAAGCCAAGGCTGGTCCCGACGATGGCGAATTCGTTGTAGCCCTTTTCAGCCAACCAATCAACGCAACAAAGCGTATCGATAATTCCCTGGCGTGCAGAAGCGATCGTCCGGCCAATGTTAGGCGACACAGCGTATTCTGCGCCGGCGCACTCGCGAGGCTTACGATTTCCGTGATAAGGCAGCGTGACCAGTAGAGCAGAGAACCTGTGAAAATTGAGAAGCCGGCAGAAGTTCGTATAGGAGCTGGGGGCAGCATTCCAATGCGGCAGCACCAACACCGCGCAGCCCGATGAGCGGTTCGAGTGAAAATACTCCGCATGGACTGTATCGTTTTCCTCGTAAGAACTGCGTACTGCTGAGGAGAACTGGAGATGAGAGCCACTGAGTGTAAAGTCGCGTGGCGTTTGGTAAGCGAAAAAATCGCTTAGATTTCGGAGCCACCAGCGATTTGCTTGTTGGAAACTGTCCACTTCCGGACGGCCCGGTAAGAATTCGAAGCCTGGTATGCCTTGGAGTGCTTCCATGCCCCAGCAAAAGGAGCACACGTGAGCGTGACTGCCCCGCGCCAGCTTTCGCTCTCGCGCGATGATCCAATCGCGGTGAAGCTCTGCAGCGGCCGATCCAACAATCGACAACGGCGCTAAACGCTTGAATTCGATCACCGGCCTATTTAAGCCACCTATTTATATGAGAGCAAATTTATCCGCTGTCTCCATCGATTTTCTGAGCACTTGCAAGATTACACAACTCTTACAATTGCGAGGTAGAATCTGGGCTAACTTAGCAGTGGATGAACATATTTAGCGAAAGTGGCGGGGACCCGATTATCGGCCCGGCTCGGACTAGTCAAAGAATAAACTGGCCCGTTAGCATTGTGATGGCACTAGTCCATTTGGGCGCCATTGCAGCGCTGTTCGCCTTCAACTGGCACGTTTTTATAGCTGCGGTTGTGCTCTACTGGTTAGCCACTGGTCTCGGCATCAGCATGGGTTACCATCGCCTTCTTACCCATCGATCCTATCGGGTACCTTTATTTCTCGAATATTTCTTTGCTGTCTTGGGCACGCTGACGCTTGAGGGAGGGCCGATTTCCTGGGTTGCCACGCACAGGATTCATCACCAAAAACCAGATCGGCCGGGCGATCCGCACTCGCCCAGGGATGGACGGTTTTGGGCGCACGCCGGGTGGATCCTTTTAGGAGAAGCCAACCATAGCAGTACCCGGAAAGTGTCGAAGTATGCGCCCGATTTGGCAAAGCACCGCTTCTACGTCTGGTTGAACAACTACCATTGGGTTCCTTTGGTCGTGCTGGCGCTCCTGCTGTATGCGGCCGGCGGATTTCCATTGTTCCTGTGGGGCATCTGTCTCCGTGTTGTATTCGGTTTACATACGACATGGCTGGTCAATTCCGCCACTCATATGTGGGGCTCTCGCCGCTTCCTTACTCGCGACGATTCGCGCAACAACTGGTGGGTAGCTCTTCTTACCTTCGGCGAAGGATGGCACAACAATCATCACGCCTACCCGACTTCGGCCCGCCATGGACTCGCGTGGTATGAATTCGACCCTTCCTGGATCCTACTCAAGGCGCTCAGGCGGCTTGGTATCGCAAAATCCGTCCAGATCGTGAACATCGAAAGCGCGCTGGCCGAGCGGACAAGCGCGTAGACCTCCGTCGTCTCCCCGCTCGATTCGGCAGCGGCATAAGCTGGTTTCATGGTGGTAGCAGGCCGTCGCAAGTCCGTCGCCTTTTTCATTGCACTCGGCGCCGGACTGATTTTGGTCATCCTGCTGCTCTACATTGGCTGGGTTCTACTGAACTGGCGTACGGGCATTTTGGTATTGTTCAGCGTTCTGCTGGTGGCCACCATTATCAGTGGCGTAGTCCTGAACACGATTTTCCTGGTGCGGGAAGCCCATCGGAACGAACAGCACGATGCCTTCATTAACGCCGTTACGCATGAACTTAAAACCCCCGTCGCGTCTATTCGGCTCTATCTGGAGACGCTGATGGCGCGAACCATCGAGGAGGATAAACGGAAAGAGTTCTATCAAGTCATGCTCGAAGATAGTGACCGCCTGTTATCAACAATTGAGCAGGTCTTACGTACTGGACGCCTCGGACCAGCCAATCGCATGCTCAATTTAGCCCCTATCGACTTGCAAGAACTGGTGGAAGAATGTGTGGACCGCGCCCGCAGGGTCCATAATCTCGAACCGGAGGCTCTCCAATATTATCCTGGGCCGTCTGCAATAGTGGATGGCGAAATGGATGAAGTGCGAGCGGCCGTATTTAACCTCATCGATAACGCAATAAAATACTCTGGCAAATCTGTCCGCGTTAGAGTGGAAATCGCCAAGCCCGACGGTGAACAGATAGCCGTCCGTGTAAGTGACCAGGGCGTTGGCATTCCTC
>JAJPJN010000088.1 GCA_021324185.1 Terriglobia bacterium
ACGCGTTTGCGATCGGCAGTAATCCGGCGGCGGCGTATTATGCGGGCGTGCCGATCAACTTTCATCTGACTGCCGTGTATGCGATTGCCGGCCTGCTGACGGGATTAGCGGGCATGATCGAAGCATCGCGGCTAATGACAGGCCAGCCGACGGCCGGCCAAGGATACGAGTTACAGGCGATTGCGGCCGTGGTGATCGGTGGAGGCAGCCTGGTGGGCGGCGAAGGGAGCGTGGTGGGTACTCTCATCGGGGCTTTCATCATGGGATTGTTGTCGAACGGGAGCGATCTGCTGGGCATCAATCCGTACTGGCAGCAGGTGGTGATTGGCGGCGTGATTATCGTTGCAGTGGGATTAGACGAGCTGCGCAAGCGGCGCTTTGCGACGGCGTAGCGCGTACATCTACTGATTCGGCGGCGGGAAGACTTATCGCGAGTAACTGAACATACCTGCGGGCGTCTCTCAGGAGAGAGGATCAGAACATGTCAGCATTGCAGGAGTTACTCGTCGAGGAGATGCAGGACCTGATGCACGCCGAGGGTCAGCTTGTCAAAGCACTCCCGAAGATGGCGCGCGCGGCCAACAATCCAAAACTGAAACAAGCCTTCGAAAAACATCTGGAGGAGACGAAGGGCCATGTCGAGCGCCTGAAGCAAGCGTTTGAGCTGCTGGGCGCGAGGCCCAAAGCAAAAGTCTGCAAGGCCATGCAGGGCCTGGTGGAGGAAGGCTCCGAACAGATTCAGGAAGGCAAAGAGAAAGAAGAAGCTGTATCGGATCTGATGCTGGTGGCTGCGGCTCAGAAGGTGGAACACTACGAGATTTCCGGCTATGGCACGCTGCGAACGATTGCCGAACAGCTTGGTGAAAGCAAAGTAGCGAAGCTTCTGGCGCAAACGCTGGCGGAAGAAGAAAAAGCGGATAAGCTTCTGACCGAGCTTTCCCCGCCGCTTCTGGAAGAGGCGAATCAGCAGCCGGCGGAAGAAGAAGAGGAAGAAGAGCGGTACAGCAGCGCGCGAGCCGGCAAACGGTAGGGCGCGGTTTTAATCGACGAGACCGTGCTTCATGGCGAAGCGCACCAGCTCGCCGGTGCTGTGCAGATTGAGCTTCTCCATAATTTTTCCGCGATGTGAATCGACGGTATAGACGCTGAGATTCAGGCGGGTAGCGATTTCTTTGTTCGTCTTGCCCTCGGCAATCAGTTGCAGCACTTCGCGCTCGCGGCTGGAGAGCAGATCGATGGGATCGGTCAGGTTCTGGCGATAGTCGCTGAGCAGGGCTCCTGAAACAGCGGGGCTGATGTAGCCGTCGCCACGCGCCACCGAGCGGACGGCGTTGACCAGTTCGGTGTCGATGGCGTCTTTCAGAATGTACCCGCGGGCGCCGGCGCGAAGAATCTCGCGCACGTAGACGGCTTCCTTATGCATGCTCAAGACGAGGACTCGCACGCGCGGATTCGCTTGGACCATGCGGCGCGTGGCCTCGATGCCATTCAACTCAGGCATGGCGACGTCCATGAGGACGATGTCCGGCTTGAGTTTCTGAGCGAGATCTACGGCTTCTCTGCCATTGGCTGCTTCGCCGACGACCTGGAGGTCGGGATTAGCGGAGAGGATCAGCTTGAGGCCCTGGCGCACGATGGTGTGGTCATCGGCCAGCAAGATCTTGATGGCGCCTTCAGCCATGAGTCACGAATGTTGCCGGCGCTGCGGCAGCGGCTTCAATATAGTCGTCCGCGTGGGGAACGCCGTTTTCACCCAGATACTGCACGTGTAGCTTGTCTCTATTGAAATCCATGACGGCGAAACCGAGGCGGAGAACAGGAGGATTGGTTCCGGGGACGACGGCGTCGTAGCGGTAACTCACTCCGGGTACACTGGCCGCTGTCTGCGGAGAGACCGGGACGCCACTGTTGCCGATGCAACGGCCGTACCAGAGTTCCGGCCGCGGCTCATAAAAGAGGCAGCGATGTTCATGGCCCCACCACCAACCGAGAATGAGCTTTTCGTCCAGAACCGGTTTGAGGGCATTCCAGAGATCGGACGGCGCGCTTTGGGAGGAAGTAAATGGCTCACGATGGCTGAGCAGAATGCCTCGTTTGTGCATTGCTCCGTGTCTGGCGTTCGCGACCCATTGAGATTGGGAATTTCCGTAGGCGGTATCGAGCGCCAGTATCTGCCAGAAGTCATTCTGCAGGCCGAAGAAGCTGGACTGCTGCTGCCTGCGAAACCGCTTGTCGGCGAGCAAATAGTCGAAGTAGTCGTATCCGCCGGAGTACATGTCGTGATCGCCGTTCATGCAGTATGAGGCAAACTTCTCTTCTTCGCCGCGGAGCACCGGCCAATATTCTAGGAAGCGCTGCTCGTACTCAAACCTCTGGCCGGAGTAATAGACATTGCCCATGTGGACGACGTGAACGTCGCGGCCCTGCCGGGCGGCGTGTTCGACACAGCGGCGCGCCGACTTGGCGATTTCCTGAGCGCGGGGCACTCCGGTACCCCAGTCGGCCAACAGCACGACGCGGGCGGTGTTGCCGATGGAATTAAGGGGCGCGGGCCCGGACGGCAGCGGCCTGGGAGGGCGGGCGGCTTTCCTTAACGCATCGGCCAGAAGGCAGCAGAGCCAGCCGGCTTCGGGCGGCCGCAAACAGGTAAAGAGATCTTCCACCGGCTTGTTGCCGTTGCGCAAGACGGCCGTGGTAAAGGGCACGACGGAATGGGCGGCGGCATTTTGATGCGCAATCAGATCACTTCTGTAATTGAGAATGAAGAACTCGAGGATGGATTGCGTGACGCTGGTGACGGCATCATCGGGCAGGAAGACAGCGTCGCGCTCGGGCGCATTCTGAACCGCCGAATGCGCATTCGCCAATTTCTCTCGCGCAAATTGCAGGTCGGTGGCGGTGATGCCGGTTCGGTCGCGGCGTTCGAGTGCTTCCGTATCGCTTTGTTGCTGCAAACGCATCTCTTTGTCCATGGCGCTCTGAAGCGTTTGCATGTGCTGCAGCATGAAGTGCTTCTGTGCAAGCTGTAGAATCATCTGTTCATTATTAAATCGCGCACAACGGGCAGCAAAACGCCCTGTGCGCTGACCTGCTTCCCCCTCACACTTTACCGGATGGGCAACTCACCTCAATTTTCAGCCCCTTGCCGGGTTCGTTCTCGATGCGTAGCGTGCCGCCGCAGCCGCTCGCTCGGGTTTGCATACCGGCAAGGCCGAGACCTCGCGAAAATTTTCGTTGTTCCGGATCGAAGCCGTGGCCGTTGTCGCGAATCTGAAGAGTCACGGAGCCGTTATTCTCGGACAGGTCGATGTCTACTGAAGTGGCATGGGCGTGGCGGGCGACATTCGTTAGCGCCTCCTGGGCGATTCGGAACAGGTTGGTCTCGGTATCGTCGTTCCACCTGCGCCCGTTTACGTTGCTGTGGTAATTGACCTGGATGCCGGTGCGCTGCGAAAAACTTTCCGATAAGGAACGAAGGGCGGCATCGAGACCGAAGTCGTCGAGAATTGTGGGGCGCAGCAGTTGTGACATTTCGCGGACGTCGCGGATGGCGCCATCGACCAGGCGCATGCAGTCATCGAGACGATCTTCCTGACCTCTGCGCATGGCGGAGAGATTCGCTTTGATGGCTGTCAGGGCCTGCCCGAGTTCGTCGTGCAACTCATGCGAAAAACGGCGCGCGGTATCTTCCTGCGTTTCCAGAAATTGATACTGCATCTGGACGAGCGCTGCAGATTGCTGCTCCAATCTTCCGAATAGAGCGGCGGTGGCGCGAGCGGCCCACAATGCAGAGAGCAGCGACAGGCCGACGCAGCCGGCAAACAGCCAGACGGTCCAGCGCAAGAGGCCGTGCCCTTCCTGATAGATGCTCTCGCGAAGTAATTCCGCTTGCTCGTAGGCGGATTCGAGCGCGCTGCTCATTTTGGCGCGTGCATCGTTGATCTGGCGCAGAAGTTCGTCGCGGCCGACGACGTCGCGGCTACGTGCCAGTTGCAGCCACTGCGCATTCAGCGCGCTTTCCTGCCGTTCGATGTCATCGATAGCGGCCTTGGCGAGGGCCTGGCGGTTGGTGAAAAGCTGTGTGTTGGCGTCGATCTGATGGACAGCACGAATGGCCACCAGCAGCGCCGATAAAAGGAGCAGCGCCGACGAGCAAAGGCCGACCAGCAGAAGCCTTTGCAGATGGGCTCGCGTCACGAGTTCCGACTGCGGCATGATGACGATTTTTTCATTAAAAGCGCGGCCTGACTATCCCGTAAATTCGGGATTGAAGAATGCTTGTCGAGGTGATGACGCGGGGCCGGGGAAATGTCAAAGTAGAATCGTGAGCGGCAAGAAGGACCAACCGATGAGCAGCAGCCGAAACAAGCAAACAAGAACAGTAGCTGCGGTTCTGGAGGTTGGTTCAAATACCAAGATCCGCCACAGTTGAAGGAGAAAATACCAAATGAAAAAGTTGTTTACATCTACTCTGCTGACCGCCGTGGCGGTTCCTTTCCTGATGGCTGCTCCGGCAGCAAAGAAGGCTCAGAACACGAGCTCTTCGACAGCGTCTTCGACAAGCACGAAGAAAGTGCACAAGAAGAAAGCGAACAAGAAGGGCACGAGCAGCACGGAAAGCAGCACCACTTCCACCAGCACGTCGAAGTAATAACCTCACTGAAAGAAACTGATTTGATGCCCGATCCGGCATGTCCGGGTCGGGTTTCTTTTTTTGTAGGCGAAAAGACGGCGCCGGCTAGAAAGCCGGCGGCAGGCTAGAAACCCTGACCCCACAAAAGCGAGCGGGAAGCGGAAGCCCGGCCCCCACAAAAAGGTCCGGGAGGGTTAAGAGACTGGTTTTCAGGAGAAAGGAAAATTTTCGAAAGTTGAACCGGGCCGCGCATCAAGTCCGCGACTGCTTCTCAGAGTCCAGTTCCGCAAATACTTCGTCAAGAGAAATTGAGTTTCCGTTTGGCAACTCAAAAGCCTTGACGCGCTGTAGGGCTTCGGCTTTACGATCCCACTGCCAGCCTTCGCGGGACAGCGGGTCGATCCAAAAAATCGACTGTGTGCCGATTCGGGCATACTGTTTGCATTTTTCGAGAACGTAGACCATGCGGTCATCTGGTGACAGGACCTCGATTACGACATCGACTGGCTCCTGAGGATAGGGCTGGTCGATCCAATGTGCAACACCGATTACGTCAGGAACCGGTTGCCAATCGGGGTCAATTCGCAGTTCTATCTCTGTTCCCGCATAATAACCCGCGCGTCTTAAAAGCTCGCGCAGGATCGCTTGCAGAACGCCGTGAAGCCAGGTGGGCGTTGGTTTTTGGATTGCTTCTCCGAACCAGTATTCGTAATTCGGCTTCTTACTGGAGTACTGGTCGTAGAATTCTATCGTCTCCATACGCTATTGGCGGGCGATACCGATTTCGTCGATAATGATGACCCGCTCCGGCGTGCGATCGAAGCGAAGGCGGATGCTATTTAGCTTTGCCGGATCGAACTGGCGGTTGATGCTGGTGAAGGCCGAGAGCGGAATGGCGATGGATTGAAAAACCGGCTCTGCGGATTCTTCATACCATTGCCGATCGAGCCAATTTAGTTTTGTGAATTTTACCTTAAGGGGCGGGAGCAGCGCGGCGAAGCTGCCGGCGGGGAGCGCGGCTGTGATTCCGCTGGCCGATTGTGCCGCAATGGTGAAATCGGTCAACTCGGGTTTGGGCTCTTCCTTTTCGGAGGCCTCCTCTTTGGCGGGCTTGCCGGGTGGCGGGGCCTTTTCGCCGGTTACGGCGATTGAGAAGGTGAGGACGGAATGGCCGTCGAGTTTCCAGCTTTCTGCGATGCCGGGTGGCAAATCGATGGTGTACTCGGGGACGGGTTGGGGTTTGGCGCCTTTGGGCGTCTCGCGATTCCAGCCGATGAAGACGCCGTTGTAGTCGCGATCTCCACGGCGAAACGGGATGCGGCCTTCTTTCCATAACGTCAAATGCTCGGCGTGGATGTGGCCGCCGGCGATGGTGGTGGTGGTGACGTCGGCATCTTCGTTGAAATTGCCGATGAAGCGGTTGCTGGAATCGAGGTAGCGGTTCTCATATAAGGTTCGCGGCAGCCAGTTTCGTGCCTGGCGCGCATCCTGAAAGACCGGCAGGTATTCGCGGCGGCCGTGCAAGGTGGCTTCAAGAAATGCCGAAATGTAGACCTTAGCGATGCGGCGCTGATCTTCGCCAGTCAAAAGCGGATGAAGGTCGAGAAACCAGTTGCGGGGCGCTCCCATATCGGTGCGGCCCCAAACGGTATTGAACTGGCCGTGATTGGCGCGGTAGATGTAGAGCTCCGACTTGAAGAAATCGCCGTTGCCGGTGAAGCGGACATGGTCCCACTGGCGGCTGCCCATAAAGGAAGAGACGTCGGCATCGTTAGCGCCCTGGATGGTGAAGTAATTGATGTCTTCGAGCACGCGCCACTGGCCTGCGGGCTTGTACTGGCCATCTACAGGCGCGATGGCAATTACGGCTTTGATGGGGTAGCCGTAATGGAATGCGATGGTGGCGTCGTCGGGATAGTAGGCCAATCTATTGAATAGCGCGGCGGTAGCGGCGGCCTCACCACCGCGCGAGTGACCTGCGAGCGCGATGTTGTTAACGTCGACTTTTCCGAAGAACGGGTTGCCGCGCGTCTCATTCCACTTGCGCCAGAGCTTCAGATGTTCGAGCAGCATCCAGCCACGCACCGCCTGTTGTTTGGGCGGGTCGTGGAAGAGGCCGCTATTGAGAAAGTTTTCGTCGATGGATACGAAAATGAAGCCGCGGCTGGCGAGCAACTCGCCGAGATAGGCGTAACCGGGGTCGGAAAACTCGCTCATGTTGTGATTACCGTGAACGAGCAAAACCAACGGAAACGGGCCGGGGCCGGCGGGATACCAAACGCGGCCGTTTAGTGGCAGCTTGTCCATGCCAAAGCCCCAGTAGCGCTTCCGGAGCCAGGCTTTCCAACCATCGAAATCTTTAAAAAAATGTGACGCGTCGACGGTGCCGGTTCGGATGGCAACCGATTTTCCGTATTCGGGGCGGCGGATATCGGTACCGGCTCCGTAGATCAACTGTTGAACGGAAAAACTGCCGCGCTCGGCGGGATTGGCAGCCGCGATGGGTGCAGGCGCGGGACTGTTCTGCTGGATTTGAATCAGCTTTTCATCTACGCCGTCGTTGTGCAGAAACAGAAAAATCCAAACGTTCGCGCTCACAGCCAGCACGCAGACGATGGCGGTGAGGACCTTTTTCTTGACAGTCGCATGTCTGAAATTGCCGGCAACGAATGTTGCGATGGCAGCGCCGAGACACGCTTCGATGAAGAGCAACAGGGCGGCTAGCGAATAGCCGAGCGAGCCGAACCAAAGCAGCGAGATAAACAACAGCGCACCGAGAAAGATGCCGGCGGTCCAGCGTTGAAGGCGGCGCAACAGCGCAACCAGGAGTACGAAGACGGCAGCAACCAAGGGAACAGCGAGGGCCGCGATGACGAGGGCGAACAGAAGATCGGCCGCTAAGCCGAATCCGGATTTGAGGTTGATGCCACCGATGATTGCGGCCCAGATGACCGTGGCGATGGCTGCCCAGACGGCGCCTTTGCGCGCCTCGGGGCCGGGCTTGATGTCGCGCCAGAAGTTGGAGATCCAGGCGCGAGCGCGCCGCCATACGGCTGCAAAACGTTCGCGCGTGGTGGGCTTGGATGGAGGCTTAGACGGGGTTTGCAGTTCGGAGTTCGTCAAGTAAGCTTGACGATAACAATGGTTCGAAAGTTCCGCAACGGCACTGTGGCCCTATTGCAACTCGCATGCTTGTTCACGAAGCAGGGGACACGCAGCAAGAGGCAGGAATTAAGGAAGCAGGAAGCTGTTAGCTGACGGAGACGCGCGAAGGTGCCCATTATCGCGATATTGACCTCCAAGGGCGCGCGGACTGGTGGGGACGCCCGAGAGCATGGCGATTCCTTGCTCCGTGAGGACGTAGGGCCAATACCGGCGCCCGCCAGGGCCTTCGTTTGAGATGCCAAATTTGCATCTCAAAAGTTGCTGCGTTTCTTTGGCGGACAACTGAAACATGAGATCTTAGGGAAGTCGTTCGCGATTGCGCTTCACGGTGGCGCTCGTCCCCGGCGGGCTACGATGCGGCGCCCAGTAGTGCGGTTATCGAAAAAACGCTTAGGGGAAATTGTAGAATCCAACGTCGCAGGCCGCTATCCAAACAACGCGCCCTTTTTCCGGCCCAGCAAGTACTTTTACGCGCAGCACAGGTCGAGCGTTCGGGCCGTTGGATTTTGTACTGAGCTTTTCCCCATCGTAGAACAATTGACCTTCGTAGCGAACAGGCGTTTTCGGGCCGATGATAATGATGCGGTGTTCGCTTCCAGCCATCAGCGCGGACAGGTTTTTCTCCTTCATCTCCGCGTTTTCTAGTGTTAACCAGGATTGCTCGTCAGTCGCCGCATACGCGGAACGGCGCACAGTGCCCTCGTGACCCGCATAGGAGAAAATCACGTCGATCGCTGCAACGCCGCCAAGGTAAAGCACGACACCGCATATTAGCACGCATGATAATACGAATAGGACCTTGACTGCGGGTCCGTCCCGGCTTATACTCGGACGTTTGTTCTCAACCCGTGCCACCGGAGTCCAGCTTTGCTCATCGGTAGTCAGGGGTACTAGACGTTACTCCAAGGGAATATTGTGTACCTACAAATCCTGGTGCATTCGGCGGTATGCCTAACTGAGCAACGTTCGCATTATTTATTATCCACCAAGCGAACCAATTGCTATTCTCCCCTGGTCCCACGATAGCGACTGGATTATAAGTGACCGCCCCGAAACCCACCCTCAAATAATCGGGGAAATGACAAAATAGACTTAAATCTAAATTAAACTCCGAGCAACTTCCCCTGTGATCGTTTGAAGAACGGCCTGGATCTGTTGCGCTATTCTTCCCGCTTCCAGCGCAGTTCCTCTAATTGCCGAGCCAGGCCTTCGTGTGAGGCGGGAGTTGACGGAGACGCACGAAGGTGCGAATTATCGCGATATTGACCTCAATGGCGTGCGGACTGGTGAGGAGACCCGCGAGCAGGCTCCGTTAAGACGTACGGCCGATGACGGCGTCCACCACGGCCTTCGTTTGGGACGTCAATTTGGTACGTACCTCGAAAGTCCTGCGCTTCTTTGGCGGACAACTGGAGGAAGCTGGAAGCAGGAAGCGCGGGCTGGAAAGCCCGGCCCCACGAAAGCCAGCGGGAAGACTACTCGGTGCGGGCGACCTGCAGGTGGCTTAGGGAGTTGGCATACTGGGCGATGCCTTTGTAGAGCGCTTCGGCGATGCGCTGGCGCTCGTCGGTACGCTTCAGCAGTTTCTCATCGTGCGGGTTGGAGACGAAGCCGATTTCGGCAAGAATGGACGGCATGCCGGCGCCGATGAGGACGACAAAGGGCGCCTGGCGCACGCCGCGGTCGCGCGATTTGGAATTCATTCGCACCGATTCGGTCCACAAGGCGGCCTGCACATCCTGGGCGAACTGGCGCGACTCTTCTCTTTTCGTCTGCAGCACGGCCCTGTGGAGCAGATCGTTGAGATCGGAAATAGAACTGGCCGAAGCCGCATTCTCGCGGGTTGCGAGATCGAGACCGCTCTTGTCGGAAGTCAGATTAAAGAAGTAGGTTTCAACGCCGGTGGCGGCAGGCTCGGGAGAGGAATTGGCGTGGATGGAAATAAACAGATCGGCCTTTTCGTCATTGGCGATTTTGGTGCGCTGCTCGAGCGGAATGAACGTGTCGCCGGCGCGCGTGTAAACGACGGTTGCGCCGAGGCGCTGGTTGATCAGCTTGCCCAAGCGCAGCGCGACGTCGAGCACCAGATCCTTTTCCATTAATCCGTTTGGACCAATGGTGCCGGTATCGTGGCCACCGTGCCCGGCGTCAATGACCACTTTGCCCATCTTCAAGCCGAAAATGCGCACCAGCGATTTTTCGCCCGCGCTATCGGTTTTTGCCGGGGCCGCTATATCGACCGGAATCTTTGTC
Source organism: Terriglobia bacterium (assembly GCA_021324185.1). Lineage (GTDB taxonomy): Bacteria > Acidobacteriota > Terriglobia > Bryobacterales > Bryobacteraceae > Bog-105. Next base: position 10,052 of record JAJPJN010000088.1, read on the forward strand.
ACAGTTGCAGGGATCACGACGGGAGCAAGCGAGGGTGCAGAAGGCGGCGGCGAAGGAACCGGGAGCGAGGCTGTCAAGGGAGCGGGCGGATTCGGATCGGGCGAGGAGGTATGCTTGCCCGCTAAAGCGGCGATGCTGGTGCCCTTCGGACGAACCTCAATGACCAGACGATCGGGATTGACGAGCTGCGAAGACTGTACTTCTGCGGGACCGAATAGATCAAAGACAATGCGCGTTTTGCCGGGGACCACCTGCGCAATACGAATCTCTTTCACACGCTTGTCATTGATGGCGATGCGCTCCAAGCCCTTGCGCAGAGTTGCGGGCGGGCGTAAGCCGGCTAAATCGAAATAGACACGTGAAGGATTCTCAATCTGATCCCAAGCCAGCGTGTAAGTGCCCTGCGTTTGAATAACGATGCGAGTAACATCTTCAAACGACCAGAAGCGAACCTGCTGGATGTGCGGCTGAGGGGTAACGGGAGCGGCACTCGAGAGCGAAATCGCTGCAAATAATAAAAGGACTGAGCCGCACTTATCCATACAAAAGCAGCGAAAGTTGTTTCGTTCAAATTATAACTGGAATTAGCGGTTCGGGTGCTACTATTTGGGCATGCGGACCGCCGGATTTGTACTGGTGGGTGGCCGTAGTTCGCGCATGGGAAGGGATAAGGCGCTGCTGCCATGGCGCGATGGAACGCTGGTTGAAGGCATCGCGGCGCATGTAAGAGATGCGGCGGGCAATGTGGCGTTGGTGGGCCGGCCGGAATTTTCTGAGGTCCCTTTCATCGAGTGCATTCCTGATTTGCGGCCGGGATTCGGGCCGTTATCGGGCATTGAAACCGCGCTTGCGACTGGCCGCGGCGAATTAAATCTGATTCATGCTTGCGATCTATTCGTTTCTGAACACGGCTGGCTGAAAAAACTTTTAGAAGCGGCGGAGACGAGTGGCGCGAAATGCGTCATTACGATGGATGGGGACGGCCGGCTGCATCCTCTCTGCGCGGTGTACCATTCGGACTGTCTGGCGGAAATTCAAAAAGCGTTGGATAACAATCAACTGAAGTTGATGGACGTGGTGGAAGAGCTGGGCGCGGAACGGCTGGGGCTATCTGGCGCGGTGTGGAACCTGAATACGCCTGAAGACTGGCAGGTGCTGCAGGAAGTTACGAATGGCAGGTGAGAGCTATCTCCACTACATCGAATTCCGCAACGTTTTCAAATCCTTCGATCATCCGGTGCTGAAGGATGTCAGCTTTTATGTAGACGCGGGCAAGACGCTGGCGATTATCGGCCGCAGCGGCGTGGGGAAATCGGTCACGCTCAGTCACATCATGGGGTTCATGAAGCCCGATAGCGGTGAGATCATCGCGAACTACACCGATATTACGCACATGACCGAGCGGGAGCTGCGGCAGATCCGCAAGAAAGTGACGATGGTGTTTCAATCGGGCGCGCTATTCGATTCGCTCACGGTGGGAGAAAACATTTTGTTTTCGCTCGAGCTGCGGGAGGATTACAACGAGCAGAACAAAGAGGACGTGGTGGACGGCCTGCTTGATCTGGTGGATTTGCGGCATGTGAAGAATACGTTTCCTTCCGATCTTTCAACCGGCTACAAACGAGCGGTTGCGATTGCGCGCGCGCTGGCGGCACAGCCGGAATGCATTCTATATGACGAGCCGACCACGATGGTGGACCCGATCATGTCCGACGATCTTGGGAATCTGATGCTTCGATTAAAGAAGCAACTGGGATTGACGGCGATTGTGGTTACGCACGATCTCGACCTGATGCGAAAGGTGGCGGATACCGTCGTATTTCTGTACAAAGGCGAGGCGATCTATTTCGGGCCGGTGTCGGAGCTGAGCCACTGCGATCACCCGCATGTGAAGCAATTTCTGGCGATGGACAACGTGGAAGTGGCGGGGAAGATCGAGGAGACTTAATTGAGATTTCAGGCGCGGGGAATTAAAGAGTCGATGCGGTCCTCGAGGATTCGCTGGGAATCAAAATCTTTCAACTTCAGTTCTTCCGGGGACGTACCTTGGAGCGCTTGGCGCGGGATGAGCCCGATGAGTTCGCTCTCCTGAATTTCGACTCCGGCCTGGGCGGCCAAGCGCGCAATTTCGGCGAAGACGGCGCGTGGCGGAGTCTGTTCGAAATCGGTGAGATTCATGGAGACCTGTACCAGGCCGCGCGAAGCAAGGGGCAGCCCGAGCGCTTTGACGGCAGGAAAGCCGCCGCTGCTGGCGCGAATGCGGCGGGCGATGGATTTGGCAAGCGCCAGATCGTTCGTTTTCAGAGCGACATTGAAAGCGACCAAGAGCTTGCGCGCGCCGACGATGACGGCGCCGGCGGTGGGATGAAGCGCAGGCCCGCCGATATCGGGGCGTTTGGCAGCGGCTTCCTCCCCGCTTTTAAGCAAAGCTTCGAATTCACCGCGGCGCACATTTTCCAGCCGCACGCGTTCGGGCCGCAGCGCCGCAGCTTCATAGAAATAGACCGGGATGCGCAGTTCATCCCAGATGCGCCGGCCGGTCTGGTGCGCGATCCCGACACATTGCGATAACGTCGCACCTTCGAGCGGGATGAACGGCAGCACATCCATAGCGCCGAGGCGCGGATGAACGCCCGACTGGCGATTCAGATCGATGCGTTCCGCCGCGATGGCTGCGGCGCGAACTGCACTTTCCATTACCGATTGGGGAGTGCCGGCAAAGGTGATTACGCTGCGGTTGTGATCGGGGTCGCTGGTTCGATGGAGCACAGTTGAACCGGTGACGGAAGCGATGGCGGATTCGATGGCGTCGATGACGCGCGGGTCGCGACCTTCGGAGAAATTGGGGACACATTCGATCAATACGCGGCTCAGTTGTGCATCGCCTTCCATCGGGTCCGGTTTAGCACAACGTTTCCATCGCGAAGGGCCATATCGACGTGATTGACGCCGAACTGGCTGGGCACGTCGCGGTAATCAGGGGTGTTCAGCAACAGCAGATCGGCACGCTTGCCGAGCTCAATGCTGCCCACCAGGTCACCGCGCCCGACCGCATAGGCGGCATTGATGGTAGCGGCACAGAAAGCTTCTTCGACGGTGAGGCCGAGGCGCACGACGGCGAGCGCGATGGACATCTGCATGCTGTAGCTTGCGGCAGAACCGGAATCGTAGCCGCTGGAGAGCGCGAGGGCGGCGCCCGCGTCAGCCAGCTCGCGGCCGATGTACGATGGCGGTCCTTCAAAGACCTGCTTACCGGCTCCTAACACCGTGATGGACGGGGCGGCGCCGAGGAGAGCGATTTCGGAAGAGCTCAGCGATTGGGGAGCGACGCAGTAGACGGCAGCGGGGCGGAATTGCGAGAGGCAATGCTGTAGTTCTTCGCGGCTGCCGCCGGCCCAGATCAATTTGATTCCGATTTCGGAGCCGGCGATGGAGGAGAGGAGTTGTAAATCCGTAAGGTGTCCGGGATGGGCGTCGAATTCGATAAAGCGGATGAGCTTCTTGCGGACTAATTTCGCCAGCATTTCGAGAACGGCGGGATCGGGGCGATCTTCGGGCGTAGCTCCCAGATGCCATGTGCGCACGATGCAAATGGGATTAGGGCCGATATCGGCGAGTTTGCGGAGAACGGCGAGATCGAGCAGGCGGTCCTGATCGCGGCCACAGGCTTTGACCTCCGCGGTGAGGGTGCCGTGCTGAAGACAGGAGCGCAATAGGGAAAGGCTTTCGTCGTGAAACTGAAGCAGGCTTTTTCGGGCGCGGAACTGTTTGGCGGGATGCTGCGAGCCATCCATTCTCAAGGTGAGATTGGCATCGATGAAGCCGGGGACGACGATGCGGTTGGTGGCGGGAATCTCAATGGCGGCGCGAGCTTCTTTCAGATTCTCGAGCCGGCGGGTAGAGCCGATTTCGACAATGATGCCGTCGCGGATGAGGACGGAGCCGTCAGCAATGATTGAAAGGTCGCGAAGAGCGGCGCCACGACGAACGCCTTTGGGACCACGCAAAGTGAGCACTTGCTTGGCCCCACGCAGCAAAATCGGGGGTGGCAATTAAAGGAGCCGGCCGGGGGGCACCCGGTGGCGGGGAGCCTTCTGGCGAAAGATGAGCTCTTCTAAGTATTGCTCAAAGCTCTGGAGAAAAACAGGAAGTCGAGAGCGAAGGCGTAGACAACGAGAACAAGAGCCGCGACGGCGAGCACTTTCCAGAGGCGTTCGCGCGGGGAGTTGGGGAAGCCGGGAAGGCCGCCGAGCGCGCCGACAACAAAGCCGCCGAGCAGCCCGCCCAAATGCGCCGCGAGACTGATACCGGGCATGAGACTCAGGACGAGGCCGATGACCAGCCATTGCGCATAATGAGCGCGAATGGCCTGAACGAGAGGATTGGCGCGCTCACGCAGACCCATGGCGAGCATGATGCCGAACATGCCAAAGGCGGGCGCGGAGGCGCCGAGCGCGGGCGTTCCGACGCGGTAGGCGAAATAGAAGCCGATGAACGTAGAGAGCACATAAGCAACGATGAGGCGGGCTGTGCCGTAAAACTGTTCGACTTCGGTGACGAGGATGAACAACGACCAGGAGTTCATGGCGATATGCAAGAGACCGCCGTGCAAAAAGCCTGCGGTGATCAAGCGCCACCACTCGCCCTGATGAATGGCGGCAGGAAACTCGACGCCGAGCAGATCTTCCGCTATGGGGCTGAGGGAACCGAAGGGGACGTGTCCAAAACGATAGCTGACGATCAGCTCAGCCAGATAAAAAGCTACGTTGACGATGAGGACGATGACGCTGCTGAGGTTCGCGCGCGGTAGAAAGGAGGCTGCCAACCGGGTTCCGCGCATGTCAATGGCGCGCGGGCCAAGCTGCACGCCGCAATACGGGCACACGCGATCGGTAATGGTGACGAAGGCCCGGCAATTCGGGCACATGCGGCGTTTTTCCACCGCTTCATTGTAGCCGCCGCTTGGGGGTTTCGCTTGTTAGAATCGGAAAGCTCGCATGGCGAAAACCGAGGATGAACAGCGCGCCGATCTGATTCGAGTCTGCCGGCTCATTTACGAAAAGGGCTGGGTGGCGATGAACGACGGCAATGTGAGCATCCGGCTGGATGACGAGCGCATCCTGTGCACGCCGACGGCGGTGAGCAAGGGATTTGTCGAAGCGGACGACATTATTGTTTGCGATCTGGAGGGCAATAAATTGTCGGGGCGGCGCGAGCGCACGAGTGAGATCGCGATGCACATCACGATCTATTCGATGCGGCCGGAGATACGCTCCGTGGTTCATGCGCATCCGCCGGTAGCGACGGGTTTCGCGACGGCGGGCCGGGCGCTGGATAAGGCGCTGCTGCCGGAGGTGGTGATTCAACTTGGGGCGGTACCGCTTGCGGCCTATGGTCTACCCGGAACTCCGGCGCTGAGCGAGGGCATGCTGCCGCTCATCCCGCAATACGACGCGCTGCTGCTTGAAAACCATGGCTGCACGGCGTATGGGCGAGACGTTTGGGAAGCCTTTTTCCGCATGGAGATGGTGGAGCATTTTGCGCGGATCACATTTGTGGCCGAGATGATGGGCGGGGCGCGCGCTTTGCCGCGGCAGGAAGTGGAGAAATTATTTGCGGCGCGGCAGAGGTATAACGTGCGCTCGCGTGCGCCGATGGAGCCGGGGATGCCGCTGGTGGCGGAGGATCTTTTTTAAAGGGCGCGCACAACGGGCGCCACACGCCCTGTGCGCTCGTTTTAGGGTCGAGATCCTTCTTAGTAGGGCTTTTGGGGGTCGCCGGGCGTGGTATATAACGACTTTTTATATCGCAATTCTCTTGCATAAAAATTGCTTCTAGGCTAACTTGGTTTTATCCGAACTGTTCCGAGCCCAACCGGGCGAATTCGGGGTGGTTCGTAGTCAAAGTTTCGGGCCTCCGGGGCGCGGGTGACCACTCGCCGGAGGTCCTATCCAACACCGAAACCCAAGGATGTCCTCGAATCTTCTTTCCGGCGCCAGGATTCTTCTCCACTGCTTAGCAAGTGAGAACGTGGAGTGCATTTTCGGCTACCCCGGCGGTGTGACGTTGCCGCTTTATGATGCGCTTTACGATCACCCGATACGGCATGTGCTGGTACGGCACGAACAGAATGCCGCGTTTGCGGCGCAAGGCTATGCGCGGGCGACGGGCAAAGTCGGGGTTTGCTGCGCCACGTCGGGGCCGGGGGCAACTAATTTGGTCACCGGGCTGGTGGATGCGCTGATGGATTCGATTCCGCTGGTGGCGCTGACCGGACAAGTGCCGACGAAGCTGATGGGCAGCGATGCCTTTCAGGAGGCGGATACGTTTGGGATCACGCGCTCGGCCACGAAACATAATTTTCTGGTGAAGAACATCGCCGAGCTGCCGCAGGTGATTCACGAGGCGTTTTATATTGCCGCCTCGGGGAGACCAGGTCCGGTGCTGGTGGATGTCACAAAAGACGTCTTTCAGAGCCAGTCGCACTATACGGCGGTGGCGGAGATCCACTTGCCCGGGTATCGCGTTTTCAGCGAAGGGCATTCGGGGCAGATCCGGCGCGCGGCGCAGATGATCTGGGAAGCGGGACAACCTTTTATCTACGCGGGTGGAGGGATCATTGCGGCCAACGCAGCCGGCGAATTCCGCAGTTTTGTGGAAGCGGTGGATGCGCCGGTGGTTTGCACGCTGATGGGCCTGGGGGCGCTGCCGGCAGATCATCCGAATTTCATCAGCATGCCCGGAATGCACGGCAGCTATGCGGCAAATATGGGGATGACGCACAGCGACCTGATCATTGCGCTGGGCGTGCGCTTTGACGACCGCGTCACGGGACGACTGGCCGCCTTCGCGCCGCACGCGAGGGTGATTCACGTGGATATCGATCCGGCTGAAATCAGCAAGAACCGGCATGCGGATTTGCCGATTGTGGGCGATTTGAAACGCGTGCTGCCAAAGCTCGAAGCCGAATTGAATGCGCTGGCGGCGGAGCTGCGCGAGAAGAATTCAGCGCGGCGGCAGGCATGGTGGAAGCAGATTCGCGAATGGAAAGAAGAGCATCCGCTGAGAGCGGAGCGATCGGATAGCGAGATCAAGCCGCAGCATTTGATTGCCGAGATCGACCGGCTGTCGGGCGGGCGGGCCATTGTTGCGAGCGACGTGGGGCAGCATCAGATGTGGGCGGCGCAATTAATAAGGTTCAATGAACCGCGGCTGTGGATCAACTCGGGCGGCTTGGGATCGATGGGATTCGGGCTGCCGGCGGCCATCGGGGCGCAATTTGCGAGGCCGGACAAGCTGGTGTTTGCGGTGGTAGGGGACGGCGGGTTTCAAATGTCGATTCCCGAACTGGCGACGATTGCGAATCATGCGCTGCCGATCAAGATTGTCGTCATGAACAACGGTTATCTGGGGATGGTGCGGCAATGGCAGGAGCTGTTCTATAACAACCGCTTGAGCGAGGTTGCTCTGGCCGGGTTCCCGGATGTGGAGAAGCTGGCAGGCGCTTACGGCTTCACGGGCCGGACGGTGGAAGATCCGCACGAGATGCCGAAGGCATTGGAGGAAGCGGTACACACGCCGGGGCCCTACCTGCTGAACGTGAAAGTGTCGCCGTTTGAAAATGTTTTTCCGATGGTGCCTGCGGGCGGCGCGATTCATGAGATGGTGTTACGGCCACCGCAACCGGTAGCGGTTTAAAGATGCAGCAGATTATCGCCTTACTGGTGGAGAACAAGCCGGGTGCGCTGATGCGCGTGACGGGTTTGCTGAGCCAGCGCGGTTACAACATTGAGAGCCTGACGGTGGCGCGCACGCTGGATTCCACGCTTTCGCGCATGACGATTACGGTGGAAGTGGAGCCGCAGACGCGCGCGCAGGTGATCAAGCAGATGAACAAGCTGGTGAACGTGCTGCAGGCGACGGACGTGACGGAGGGGCCGTCGGTGAACCGGGAACTGGTGCTGATACGCATCCGGACGACGCAGAGCACGCGCACGGCGATTTTGAAGGAAGCCGAAATTTTTCAGGCGCGGGTGGTGGATTCAACGGTGGAGGGATTCGTGCTGGAAGCGACGGGCGATCCGGAGAAGCTGGACGAATTCCTGGACGTGATGAGAAGCTACGGCGATATTGAAGTGACGCGATCGGGGATCATTTCGATGCCGCTGGATAACAAGAAGCTGCGCCTTTCGCCGCCGGTTCCTCGCGGCGCAGCGCAAGAAGAAGTTTTGGAATACCAGCGGGCTGAATAGACCGCTTCAAGGCTTACAAAAAAATGGCAAGAAGATTTTATGAGCAGGACGGAAGTCTTGCGCCGCTTCAGAACAAGACAGTCGCAATTATCGGGCACGGAAGCCAGGGGCATGCGCATGCGCTGAACTTGCGCGATTCGGGCATCGATGTGGTAGTTGGCCTTCATTCAGCAAGCAAGAGCGCAGGCAAGGCGCGCGCGGCCGGCTTGGACGTATTGGGCGTGAGCGATGCAGCGAAAAGAGCAGACGTGGTGATGATCCTGATTCCCGATCATCTGCAAGGCGAGGTCTACCGCAAAGAGATTGCGCCGCATTTGACGGCGGGCAAGACGCTGATGTTTGCGCACGGCTTCAACATTCATTTCAATGAGATCAAGCCGGCAGCGGGAATCGATGTGTCGATGATCGCGCCCAAGGCGCCGGGGCATCGCGTGCGCGAATTATTCACGGAAGGCGTGGGCGTGCCGGCGCTGGTTGCGGTGGCGCAGGATGCTTCAGGTGAGGCACTCAAGAATGCGCTCGCTTACGCGTATGCGTTGGGTTGTTTGAAAGCGGGCGTGATCGAAACGACCTTTAAAGAAGAGACCGAGAGCGACCTGTTCGGCGAGCAAGCGGTCCTTTGCGGGGGCGTGAGCGAACTGATCCGTGCCGGATTCGAAACGCTGACCGAAGCCGGATATGCGCCGGAGATCGCTTACTTTGAGTGTCTGCACGAGCTGAAGCTGATTGTCGATTTGATCTATGAAGGCGGCTTGAGCTACATGCGGTACTCGGTTTCAGATACCGCCGAATATGGCGATTACACGCGCGGTCCGCGGATTGTGACGGGGCAGACGCGCGCGGAAATGAAAAAGATTCTGGGCGAGATCCAAAGCGGCGAATTTGCGCGCGCATGGCTCGAGGAGAATCGCACCGGGCGGAAAAATTTTCTGAAGATGCGGGAAGCGGCGAAAGATCAGCCCATCGAAAGAGTCGGGGCGGATCTGCGCTCGATGATGACCTTTTTGAAGAAGCGCAAAGAGGCAGGGGTTCCGGAAGAAGCGGCAGTGGGCGTATAGCTCACATGTCGTCTCTTACATGTCGATCCGCTGATCGGTGTGGCGGATGAGCCACCAGCACGGGCTGTCGCCCAGGTGCGGGAAAAGGGAATTGACGCATTGCTGATCGCTCGCGTCGCCTAAGATAAATTCGGTCTTCTGATCTTTCTGCGGGACAGCGTAATACGGGTGAACCGTTACGGTGCCGAAGGGCGAGTGATTCGTCCAGATACGGTAGCGCAGTACCAAATAATCAATCCCGTAAATAAAAGCGGTGGCCAGCACGATGGCGGCTACGGTGCGAAGAAAGAGTCGCGAGAGAATCTCGCGGCCGGTGCGCGGCCGGCGTGTGAAACCGGGCGCCTCAGCCATTTTCGATGGAGGCGGCGATATCGGGCGAGTACAGATGCAGGATGCCGCGGCGTAAGGCGATGGTGACGGCGTGAGTACGGTCGTTTGCGCCGAGTTTACTGAGGATGCTTTGCACATGGGCTTTGACCGTTCCGGCGGCGGTCCCAAGCACATCGGCGACTTCTTTATTGCCGAAGCCACGAGCGATGAGCGAGAGCACTTCCACCTCGCGCGGGGTGAGCGCTACTTCGGGGAAGAAACCATGCAGATGCTGGGACACTTCGGCGGGAATAAATCGCTTGCCTGAGTGCACGACGCGGATGGCGCGGAGCACTTCGCTGTGCACCATTTCCTTGAGCAGGTAACCGCGAACGCCGGCTTCGAGAGCGCGGTAGATATCCTGGTCGCCATCATAGGAAGTGAGCACGATGATGCGGGCATCGGGGAACTCAGTGCGAATCTGGCGGGTGGCATCTACGCCGCTCGAATCGGGCAGCCGTAGATCCATGAGAGTCACGTCGGGGAGGTGTTCGCGGAAGAGGCGGACCGCCTGTTGGGCGGTATTGGCTTCGGCGACCAGTTCGAAACCGGGCTCGGCCGACAAGATGGCGGCGATACCTTTACGGACCAGTTCGTGATCGTCGACGGTGAGGACCCGGATTGGCGAATCGTTGGACATCGGAGTGTCTACTTTATCTGATGTTCGACACCACGTTCCGCGTTACCTTGCGAACTGCGAACATTAGTTAACGGCAACTGAATGGTAATGGTGGTTCCGGCGCCTGGAGAACTGGAGACGGTGAGGGTTGCGCCGATCTCTTCCGCCCGTTCGCGCATACCTAATAAGCCGAAATGGTCCAGTAACTGGATGCCGTTCTGGGCAACGAAGCCGATGCCGTTGTCCTCAAACAGGAGAGTCATGCGGCCTTTCTGGACGCATAGATGAACGCGCAGAACGGTTGCATCGGCATGAGCCAGGGTGTTCGAAACTACTTCGCGGGCGATGCGGAGTAGCTGATATTCGGTTTCCGGGAGGGCTTGTAAGCCGACCGGCTGGAGATCGAGTTTCAGCGAGAGCGAGCTTCCCTCGAGAAGTTCCCGGCAGAGTTGGGCGAGTTTGACGGAGAACTCGCCGGGCCGGGGGCCGCGGGCGCGCAAACCGAGCAGCGATTGGCGCGCTTCCTGAGAACAGGCGCCGGCATCGTCAATAATTTCGGCCAGGAACTGCTTTTCTTTCGAGGCAGGCATTCGCATCCAAAGCGCCTGTAGCTGCATGGTAATGCCAGAAAGGCCTTGCAGGAGCGTGTCATGCAACTCGCGCGCGATACGTGACCGTTCCGCCAGGACGAGATCGAAGCGCTTGCGCAACTGCCGCACACGCAAGCGATAAACAAAAACAGCGGCGGCCGCAAGCAGCAGCGCGAGAACCGGAAAGAACCACAGGCGCTGGTAGAGCTTTGGCTGCACAGTGAACTCGATTGCCGCCGGCGAGGTGCTCACCGCGCCATTGGCGTTTTGCGCATAGACGAGGAATTTGAAGTGCTTGGGAGGCAAGTTTGTGAAGAATGCCTCGCGGCGCGAACCAGCTTCGGTCCATTGCTTATCGAAGCCGTCCAGCTTGTAGCGGAACGTCATTTTTTCAGGCGATACAAAGGAGAGGCCGGCATAGCGGATCTCGACATTCTTCTGCTCCGGCTTGAGATGGAGAGGGCGAGAGAGGCTGATGCGCGCACCGTTTACCAGAACGGCGGTGATCTGGACGGGGGGCGGAAGGCTTTGCTGTTTGAGTTTCGCGGGATCGACCATTACGAGGCCGTTGGTGGTGGAAAACCAGAGACGGCCATCGTGAGTACGGCAGGCGGCGGGCTGCACACCGGAACGGCACTCGAATCGAAGCTGTCCTGTGCTGAAGGGAACGCTGGTGACCGAGCGAATTTTGGCATCGGCTAAGGCATCCAATTCGGTTTGGCTGACACGGAAGATACCCTTGCTCGAGGCCAACCAGAAGTTACCGCGGCCGTCATCGAGGATGTCATAGATGCGGTTATCGTAGAGGCCATCTTTTACGCGAACGCGCGCGATATTTCCGTTTTTCCAGCGCAGCAAGCCGCTGCCCAGGGTGCCCATCCAGGCGGTATGCCGGGCAGGATCGAGAAAGAAACAATCGACGGCGCGCGTTACGCCCAAGGCGTAGGGAGTGAAGGCATCGCCGCGCAGCGTATAGAAGGCGGGCGCGTCGGTGCTGGCGAAGACGCGCACGTTGTGGCCACCGGCGAGCGCGATCACATCACCGGCTTTGGCAGGGCCGAGCGAGGCGGGGATGAAACGATTATGCTCGAAACGCAGAATGCCTTTGTTGGTGCCGATCCAGAGCACGCCTTCGGGATCTTCAAACAGAGAATGAACTTCGGCACCCGGGAGGCCATTGGCGCGCGTGTAAGAAGCGACGACGCGGCCGTCGTGCAGGCGATTGAGGCCTCGCTTTGTACCGACCCAGAGATCGCCGTTGCGGTCGAGTTCCAGGCTGAAGATCGTGTTGTCGAGCAGGCCGTTGCGCGTGGTGAGGGCGCGAGCTTTGCCATTTTCGAAGATGCTCAGGCCCCGACCGAGCGTGCCGACGCAGAGGCGGCCGGCGCGATCTTCGAGCACGGGGCCTGTTTCGTTGCTCAGTAATCCTTCATTGGTTGTATAGGAGGTGACGTTGCCGTCGGTAAATTGATCGAGGCCATCTTTCGTGCCGGCCCAGAGCGTTCCTTCGCGATCGATGTAAAGAGAGAGAACGAGGCTGTGTGAGAGCCCGTCGCGGGTGGTGTAAGCGCTGAACTGATCGCCGCGGATGCGAGTGATACCGTCGTTTGTGCCGGCCCAAATGCTGCCGTCAGCAGCAGCCAAGAGCGAAGACACGGCGTTGTCGGGGAGCCCGTTGTTGGTTGTGAGGAGCCACGATTTGGACCCGGCAATGTGCAGTAGGCCGGCGTTGGTTCCAGCCCAAACGGAGCCATCCGGAGCGCAGGCGAGCGCGGTGACCTGGCCGGTAGGGTTCAGAAAGCGGCCTGAATAGGGATGAAAACGGGCGCCGTCCCAACTCGCGAGGCCGAAATCGATGCCGGCTACCCAGCGCGTTGCGGCGGCGGTGCAGGTGGCGCGAACCTGATTCGAGGGGAGGCCATCGGCGGTTGTGAAGGTGTGGAAGCGGCCACCGGCGTAGCGAGCCAGGCCCTGATTGGTGCAGGCCCAGATTTCGCCGCGAGCGTCTGAATCGAGGCAGAAGATGGTATCGCTGGGCAGTCCGTTCGCAACCGTATAGTGAGTGAGCGCGCCGTCCGGGCCGATTCTGCCAAGGCCCTCACCGATTGAGCCGACCCAAAGATTGTGGTCACGATCTTCGAGAAGGGTGCGGATCAGCGTGTCGTGGAAGGCGGAGGCGCCGGGACCGTCGAATTCACGGAACTGCACGCCGTCGAAACGGATGAGGCTGTCTTGCGTGCCGAGCCAGAGAAAGCCATCGTGGGTTTGCAAGATGGAGTAGATGGTGGGCTGAAAGAGGCCTTCTTCCTGACCCCAGATGCGGTGCGCGTATTGGGTGAGGGTTTTGTGGGGATCGAGCGGTTTAGAGGGAAGCGCGGAAAGACCCGCCAGGAGTAGTAGCGCAGCGAGGCGCTTCGCAGGATGGGGGAATGGCGCAGATGACACGAAGAGAAGGCTTTGCTTCAAGTATAGGGGTTGGGGAGGGGGGAACGCTGAAAGATCCGCAGCTCGGAACGATTTCGCGTAGAGGGACGTTTGCCACGCGCTGTTACAGTTGCGGGGCGGGGCTGGCACGCTACGTAGAAGCAGCAAGTGTGCTTCTGTGATTCAGCGATAAGCTCATTTAAGGCAAAATGGGTACTTAGCAGCAGGTTTGGTTTTGGGAACTACGCGGAGCGGAAAGCAATTTAGCGCAAGACAAGTACGCGTACAGGGCTGTATATCTGACAAGAACAGAGCCAAGATATGGAGCCGACTCGCAGCCCGAGCGATAAGTGTGGGATCCCGGCATCGATACCCGCCAACCTGAACACAGTGCTCGGACTACAGCGTGGTAAGCTGACCGCAAAATCAGGAGAGGGCAGTGTTGATCGTGACTTGTGCTCTATTCGCCTCGCTGGTGCTTTCACCTTCCGCACTTATAAAGCCCAGTGAAGCAATAAGCCAGAACAATGATGGCTCGGCGCTGGCTTCGAAATTTGAAGTCATCTCGATCAGGCCTACTGATGCAAATGCACGGGTGCGTAGCTATTGGGATGTGAATCCTGGCGGAGACCTCCGGGCGCATGGGGTAACTGTACTCGGCCTCATCGAAACTGCATACCGACTCCACAGCTTTCAAATTACCGGATACCCTAAGTGGGTTGCCTGGTCGACTTTTGATATCGATGCAAAGGCCAGTTCTGAAAAGCGAGTTCCTTCTATGCCGCCGGCGGTAGCCAAACAGCAAGTGGCGCTGTGCCTACGGGATCTGCTAGCGACCCGGTTCGCGCTTCGAGTGCACCATGATACAGCAAATCGCCTGGCGTGCAGTTTGGCAATGGCTAACAACGGGGTGCGCCTAAAGGAGGGCAGCAGCGATGCTGGAGTTAGCACATATGTTTTGACTCGGACTGGGATCGTTGCCCATTCTATCTCAATGGCGGATTTCGCTAACATCATCGCTGACCGCCTAAATGCTGTTGTGACGGACGATACGCATTTAGAAGGCAGGTACGACTTTGAAATCGCGTGGTCTACAGAGCCGTTGGATTCGGGCCAGGATCCGCTTTCTAACTTACATCCACAAGAGCAGCCAGATGCTGGAGCCATCGCCCATGCTCTGAAAGATCAACTTGGTATTCAGCTCACCTCAAAACGACAGCCAGTTGACATTTTGGTCGTGGATCATGTGAGTCGGCCTACTCCCAACTGATTCGCAGATCAAGAACGCTCTGAGACAGATGAATCAGGCCGGCTTAGCGCGGCACGGTGAACTTGAACGACGATCCGCGGCCGGGCTCGGATTCAACCCAGATGCGGCCGTGGTATCGCTCGACGATGCGCTGGCAGATGGCCAAGCCGATGCCGGTACCGGAATATTGGTCGCTCGTGTGCAGCCGTTTAAAAAGCCCAAAGATCAGCTCGCGGTACTGAGGCTCAATGCCGATGCCGTTGTCGGTGACCGAAAAAAGCCAGTGGCTGGTTTGATCCTTCGCGCCAACGTGAATCACCGGAGGCCGGAGCGGGCTGCGGTATTTGATGGCGTTGCCGATCAGGTTTTGAAAAAGTAGCTGAAGGTGCGTGCTGTGCATCCGCAAGGCGGGCAGAGGGTCCGCGGTAATCTGCGCGTGGGATTCCGAGATCGCCTGGGCGAGGTTTGCAAGAGCCTGCTCGAACGCCAGACCGGCCCCAGTGCTTTCAACACCCGTCTCGAGTTTCATCGCCTGCGTGTAGGCGAATAGATCGCTCACCAGCATCTCCATACGCCTGGCGCCATTGCGAATGATCTCGAGATACTTCAGGCCATGATTGTCAAGCTTCTGCTGATAGCGTTTCGCCAGCAACTCACTGTATATGCCGACGTTTCGCAGCGGCTCCTGCAGATCGTGACTAGCTGAATACGCGAATTGCTCCAGGTCCTGATTGGCCTGCCGGAGTTCATCCTGAATGCGCTGCTGCTCATTTATATCCGTATTGGTGCCGAACCACCGGACCACCTGGTTGTGTTCATTCTTAATAGGCTCCGCACGGGTAAGAAAGGGCCGGAAATTTCCGTCGGCGCCTCTGAGTGGAAGAACCATTTCGAAGGGGGTTCCGGTTGCAATCGAGGTTTTCCAACGCGCAAGCACTTCGGGCAGCAATTCGGGAACATGCACGCTTTGCCAGCCCCAGCCTTCCATCTGCTCGGGGGTCGTGCCGGTGTATTCGTACCAGCGGCGGTTGTACCAAAAGATCCAACCGGTTCCATCGGCCATCCAGACGAGGTTGGGTATGCCGTTGGCGAGTGTACGAAAGCGCTCCTCGCTTTCGTGCAGGGCTTTTTCCGCACGGTTGCGCTCTTCGGCCTCCTGGGCGCGCGAAATAATGATGGAGGCGGCATCGGTCAGATTCGCCGCGAGCGCCAGCTCGCGCGGCGTGCATTCGCGCGGCTCCTTGAAGTACATGGCGAATGTGCCGACTACTTTGCCGGTGGATGTCTCGACCGGAAAAGAGCAACAGGCGCGGTAGTCGCCGTCGCCGGGGTAACGCTCCGGCATGCTGGAGACAGGATGCAGATCACTGCCGGAAGCGTCCGCAACATAGAACGCACAGTGAGCACCGCCGCCGACCTGGGCCGCGGCAGTGCGCGCGAGGATGTCCAGCGAGGTATCGAGCGGCTCGCCGTTAACTGCTGCGCGGAATGCTTCCTTCTGAGCGGCCAGCCACGCCTCGGACTCCTGGAGAGCGCGCTCCAGATTGAGTGCTGCGATCGCAAAGCCTGTTGCTGCCGCTGCTTGGCGGCCACCCGACTGATCGTGTTCCAAGCTCGTTGACATAATTATCGTCCCATAGGCCGGGGAGCTTTTCGAGGGCTGCGGGCGGATGCTAGCGCAGCGGGCGGCCTTCGCTATATCCGAAGTTGATCCAATGCTCCGCCGGATTTACTTTGGCGGCTGCGACGTCGGGATTCGCTTTGAGATAAGCAGCAGGATCAAAGTCAGCCGGCAGCTTGGGGCGAATGGAGTGCTTAGCGGGCGTTGCATACTCAATCTGCGATTTGGGAACCGGCACGCGATTCAGCACGTTCGGCACAGGCTTTCCGGTAGATATATCAACAATGTTGCGGAACAAAATGGGACCGAGAAACGGCGCGGAGCCCATGGGCGTGTAGTAACAACAGTTTTCGAAATAGTAATGGGTCACCTGGCTGTAGCGCGTGCGCTTCAGGTTGGTTTGGGCGGCGCCGCCGTGAAGCAAATTCGCGGCCCAAATGAGCGCCTGGCCTTTCCTGGCGTGAAAGTGCAGCGGCTTTAATTGCAGCGCGTCGACGATGGCTTCCCAGGCGCGTTCGTAGGTTCCGTAATGGCTGTAGAGGTTGGGGCCTTGCGTGTCGGGGTTGATGCCGATGTGCTCGTTGGTAAAGACCGGCAGCGCGTGCGAGCCGGGATAGTAAATGAGTGGGCCGTTTTCCGCATCGATATCTTCCAAGGCGACCCAGACGCCCACCATGAACCGTTCCGGGCAGGAACTAAAGTGGACGCTGTCGCTATGAAAATGCTGCTGGGTTCCCACCGGGAAGTTGAGTGTCTGAAACGGAAATGCGCGGCGGCCATACAAGTCCGAGAGCAAGTTCAGAATGGTCGGATTGCAGGCGATGCGCCTGACTTCCGGAACTTTATCCCACGCGTCCTGAATGCGCAGGTTGGGGACCTTGCCTTTGCGCCATCCGTCCCAATCGTATTGCCTGTCCAGGCTCTTGATGATCTTGGCTGCTATCTGGTTGAATTCGGGGTCGGGAAAATCGAGCACCGCGAAACCATCGCGCCGCAGCGTGCGGGCGATCTCAAGAGTTTGCGGCGAAACGTTTTTTTCCGCGAATATTTTTTCGAATAGCGGCGATTCCACGTGGGGGACGCCAGGAAGCAAGTTGGCCGTACTCATGCCGTTCTGCGGTTCATTCTCGCATGCGTAGTATGCCGATTGGCGTAGCAGCCCATAGCCCGTTCAGCAGTGGCCGGGTAAATCGAGCCCATTCATAGTCAGAAGGTGCGCTGCGTTTTTGAGCGCGGGCGGGTCTCCGAGCTATGAAAAAAAGATCTCGTTTTGGGCACTGGGCGGTCTGGACCGCTGTTTTCTGCATGCTGTTCGGCGCCGGATTTGTGTTGTCGCAGCGCTCGTCCTCCGGCCCGCAGGCGAAAGGCAAGAAGGGCAAGGGCGGCACGGGCGGTCCCATTCCGGTGGCAGTTGGGAAAGTCACCAAGGGGAACATGAATGTCTACATCAACAGCCTGGGAACCGTTACGTCGGTTTACACAGTTACGGTTTCGAGCCGCGTGACGGGCGAGCTGACGGAGATTCATTTCCGCGAGGGGCAGATTGTGCATCGAGGGCAATTGCTTGCGGTGATTGATCCCAGGCCGTATCTGGCCACGTACACGCAAGCGCAAGGGCAATTGGAGCGCGATCAGGCGATGCTGCAGAACGCCAGAATCGATCTTGCGCGCTATCAGACGGCCTTTCAGCAGCACGCAGTTCCCGAACAACAGGTGGCGACACAGCAGGCGGCGGTTAATCAGGACGAGGGGACCGTCAAGGTGGATGAAGGCACTCTGCAGGCCGCCAGAATCAACGTCGATTACACGCAGATCACTTCGCCAATTGATGGGCGCGTCGGATTGCGCGGCGTCGATTTGGGAAATATCGTTCCGGCGAACAGCACAACGGGAATCGTGACGATCACTCAATTGCAGCCGATCACGGTCATCTTCACGCTGGCTGAGGATTATCTCGATCAGGTGGTGAAGCAAATGCAGCACGGCAACAAGCTGCGCGTGGATGCGCGCAGCCGCGATGACCAGACGGAGCTGGCGCAAGGAACCGTGCTGGCGATTGATAGCCAGATTGATACCACCACCGGAACAGTGCGCGTCCGCGCGACATTTCCGAACCGCGACAACGCTTTGTTTCCGAACGAATTTGTGAATGCGCGTTTGCTGCTGAAAACGCTGATGGGGGTCAACATTATTCCGACAGCCGCCATCCAGCGCAACAACGACATTGCGTTTGTGTACGTGGTGAACCCGAACGGGACCGTGACATCGCACAACGTGAATGTTGCAACGACTGACGGAGATTATGCCGCGGTTACGGGCGTCGTGCCGGGGCAGACGGTGGTGACGGACGGATTTGACAAGCTGCAGGACGGCGCCAAAGTGGCGGTACGGCAGCCGCGCGAGAGCGGCGCGCCTGTGCCGGGGACAATGGGCAGCCAACAGGAATCCGGAGAGGGCTCGACGGGACAAGGCGCTGCCAACGTGAATCTCAACACGGCGCAGCAGAACCCGCAACAACCGCACACGTCCGAGCCGAACCGGCCTAACAGAGGGCACGGGAAGTGAACCCATCGCGGCCGTTTATTCTGCGGCCGATTGCGACCTCGCTGCTGATGGCAGCGATTTTGCTGGTTGGGATCGTCGCGTATAAACAGCTTCCTGTCTCTGCGCTGCCGGAAGTCGATTACCCGACGATGCAAGTGGTGACGTTCTATCCCGGCGCGAGCCCGGCAGTCACGGCATCGGCCATCACGGCGCCGCTCGAGCGGCAGCTTGGCGAAGTGCCGGGATTGAACCAGATGCTTTCGACGAGTTCGCAGGGAGCATCCGTCATCACGCTTCAGTTCGTGCTGAGTCTGAACATCGACGTGGCCGAACAGGAAGTACAGGCAGCGATCAATGCCGCACAGACCTATTTGCCCAGAGATTTGCCGCTGCCGCCGATTTACAGCAAGACGAATCCGGCTGACGCACCGATTCTGACATTGGCGCTGACTTCGAAGAGCATGCCTCTGCAGCAGGTGGAAGATTACGCAGACACGCGGCTGGCGCAGAAAATTTCTCAATTATCGGGCGTGGGCGCGGTGACGATCAGCGGCGGGCAGAAACCGGCGGTTCGGATTCAAGTGAATCCGATGGAGCTGGCTTCTTACGGGCTGAATCTGGAGGATGTCCACACCGCTATCACCACTACGACATTGGATTCCGCCAAAGGCAGCTTCGACGGGCCGAATCAAGGTTTTCAGATCAACGATAACGACCAGTTGCTGAGCGCGAAAGATTACCAGCAGGTGATCGTCGCATATAGAAACAACGCGCCGGTCAGATTGACGGATGTGGCGCGCGTCATCGACGGAATCGAAAACGTCAAGCAAGCTGCATGGATGAATGAGACGCCTGCGGTGATTGTGAATATTCAACGGCAGCCGGGCGCCAACATCATTCAGGTTGTTGACCGGGTCCAGGCGTTATTGCCGAAGCTGCAGGCCACCATGCCCTCTTCGATCGGCGTGCAAACACTTATCGACCGAACGATTACGGTGCGCGCTTCTGTCAAGGACGTGGAATTAGAGCTGATTCTGTGTATATTTCTGGTCGTTTTGGTCATTTTTCTCTTTCTGCGGAATCTGGCTGCGACCTTTATCCCGAGCGTGGCGGTGCCGCTTTCGCTGGTGGGCACATTCGCCGCGATGTACATGCTGGGCTACAGCCTGAACAATCTCACGCTGATGGCTCTGACGATTTCGACAGGCTTCGTGGTGGACGATGCCATCGTCATGATCGAAAACATCATGCGATATGTGGAGGCGGGCGAAGCTCCGCTCGAAGCGGCGTTGAAGGGCGCCGAGCAAATCGGTTTCACCATAATGTCGCTAACCGTTTCGCTGATTGCGGTATTGATTCCGTTGCTGTTTATGGGCGATATCACGGGGCGCCTGTTCCGCGAATTCGCAATCACGCTTGCCGTGACGATTATTATTTCGGCCGCCGTGTCGCTGACCTTGACACCGATGCTGTGCGCGAAAATTTTGCGTCACAAAGAGGCCGCCGAACAAGGGCGTTTTTATCGTGCCTCGGAGCGGGTATTTGAAAGAACGATTGCGTTCTACGGGCGGACGCTCGAAGTCGTGCTGCGGCACCGTGTTGCGACATTGCTGGTGGCGGCCGCCACGCTGGCGCTGACGGTTTTGCTGTATGTGCTGATTCCGAAAGGCTTCTTCCCTGTGCAGGACACAGGTGAGATCCAGGGTGTTTCGGAAGCAGACCAGAGCGTTTCTTTCCAGGAGATGTCGAACCTTCAGCAAAGGCTCGCCTCGGTTATCCTTCACGACCCCGCGGTCGAGAGCCTTTCGTCGTTTATCGGCGTGGATGCGACAAATACGACGCTGAATGCCGGACGCTTCCAGATCAATCTAAAGCCGATTTCAGATCGAGGACTTAGCGCATCGGATGTGATCCGGCGTCTGGAACCGCAGCTTGCAAAGGTGGCGGGCATCACGCTTTACATGCAGCCGGTGCAGGACCTGACGGTGGAAGATATCGTGAGCCGGACAGAGTATCAATACAGCCTGGAAGATCCGGACCCGAACGAGCTGGCTCAATATGCCGGCCGTCTGGTGGCCAGGATGAAAGAAATACCGGCTTTGACGGACGTTGCGAGCGATCTGCAAACGCATGGCCTGAATGCGATGTTGACGATTGACCGCGCCACCGCATCGCGTGTCGGCATTACGACGCAAAGCATCGACGACACGCTCTACGATGCCTTCGGACAGCGACAGATCTCCACTTACTTTACGCAGTTGAACCAATACCACGTGATTCTGGAAGTCTTGCCCAACCTGCAGACGAATCCGGTTCATCTGCAGGACATCTATGTCAAATCGAGCACCGGGGGGGCGGTCCCACTCAGCGCATTTACGCATTCGGCGAACGCTTCCATGCCGATTCTGATCAGCCATATCGGGCAATTTCCGGCGACGACGATTTCATTTAATCTGGCGCCACATGCCGCGCTTGGCGAAGCAGTGAACGCGATTCGCAATCTGGAGAAAGAACTGCCGGCGCCCGCGGCCATGCAGGCTTCGTTTCAGGGCACGGCACAGGCTTTTGTAGCTTCCTTGACAAACGAACCGCTGCTGATTCTGGCGGCGCTGGTGACGGTGTATATCGTCCTGGGCGTTCTTTATGAGAGCTACATCCACCCGGTCACGATTCTTTCGACACTGCCTTCTGCGGGTGTCGGAGCATTGCTGGCGCTGATGATCTGCCGCCAGGAACTGACGGTGGTGGCGATTATCGGCATCGTTCTATTGATCGGGATCGTGGAGAAAAACGCGATCATGATGATCGATTTTGCACTGGAAGCGGAGCGCAAGGAACACAAGCCGCCGTATGACGCCATTTACCAGGCTTGCCTGCTGCGCTTCCGTCCCATTTTGATGACGACGATGGCCGCGCTACTA
>JAJPJN010000181.1 GCA_021324185.1 Terriglobia bacterium
CTACTCAAGCTTGCCTTAGAACCCATGCTGCACAAGCACTTACAGCCCCGCGAGCGCCTCCGGAGTATTTTGCGTCACTCCATCCCTCGCGTGCGGCTATAAAACATCCTTCAACACTGAGGGCGTTGCTATCTTGTGACGAATACTGGATATTTCGGAATATCCCCGTCCAGCAGCTTCGCCAACAGACGTACTTGTAATTCCAGCAATCGCCGGTAACTCACACGATAGCCAAAAATCGGATGCGTTACCAACGTGTCCATGCGCAATTCGTAAGCCCGGTAGAAAGCTTTCCGCCCTTCACTCGTGAGCGCGACTCCGCTACCCGCAACGGTAAAATCACGGCCAGTGACCATACGCGTGTTGATCGCGGTGACCACAGAGGAATCGACAATCAATGGCCGAAATGGCTCCATCAGGTCCAGAGCCAAAGCAGGTCGCCCAAAGCGCGGCTGATGATAGAACCCGAGCATGGGATCAAAGCCAGCGGCATAGCAGGCGATGGTGAGGTCCTTCGCAAGCAGACTGTAACCCAGCGACAATAATGCATTGACGGCATCGCGCGGCGGACGGCGGTTGCGGCCCATGAAGTCGAACCGAAACATCGGCGGTAGCTCCTCGCCGACCTCGGCTTTGAGCAACCCGGAAAAGGCGCCGAAGTACAGCCTCGCTGCATTGCCTTCCAGCCCGAGCAACGTCTCCATAGATTCACATTCGTCCGCGCGAGCGGCCATTTCTTTGAGTTCACGTAACGTGTTCTCATGTGGCTCGATGTGGTTACGCAACAAGAAGGTGCGCTGATTCCGAACCTTGCCACCAACCAAGTCGCGCGCTAGCCGTTTACAAAACCATGGCTCGTTAGCACACGCAAACTGTTGCCGTCTCAGGAAGACATTCTTGGTGCAAAGGCCGGTCGTGATGCCATAGAACCAGCCGCCCATTGAAAAGTAAGACACGGGAATATCGGCTTCACAAAGGGCCTGTACCGCTTGTGTCGAGAGCTGGATGTTACCCATCAAATTCAATTGGCAAATCTCATTGATGCGTATCTCCTGTACCAGCGCATCCTTTTCCTTGACCTGGAGAACCGTTCCGGATTTTCCTACCCGGAGTCCTTGCGTATTGAGGTAGGCGGGCCGTAGGTCGTCGCGAGGAGCCATAAGCCGCCGTGTCTCGCGAGCTACGGCTTTCTTTGGAGCGCCCGCCTCATTGGCCGTGAATAGTAGAAGCTGGTCCGCAGCCGGCTCCATCTGCTCGGATCCGAGGCGATTGACTTCATCCGGCAGGCAAATAGGAGCCAACGAACAGCCGATGCATTTGGGAGAGTCGACTAGTGGGGGTGGCAATACGCGGGCACGCGCCGTTTGCCAAGCATCAAAAATCGCTCGCTCCGCTTCGGCGACTTCATTCGCTCCGAACGGAACTCGAACCCGCTGCTTGGTGCTGGTGTAGTAGACGACACCTTCGTTGCACGAGTATCCGTTTTCACGCAGGATTAGGCCTTGGATCGTGAGTTGAACACGATCGGTGGGCCAGAGTTCGAGCACATCGTTCTTTTCGCGTGGCCGACCGTGCTTGTAGTCGACCGGAGTGACGATACCGCCTTCGATTTCGAGCAGGTCCAATTTGGCGATAATGTGGAGTTTCTCGCTCGAAAGGGTGACGGAACGGGTGTGGATGGATTCGTCAGCAATATCCACGGCCCTGGGCATTCCCTTGGTCTCGCGGTCAACACGTCTATGCTGCGCCTGGCCTTCGATAGTGTCGGCGCTCTCGCGAAAGACGCCTTCCACCCACTCATAGAAGAACAAGCGCGGACAGTAGACGAACTCGTTGACCATACGCGCGGGCAGGTAATCGGGCAGCGATGGAGAAGTATATGGAGGCGCGAGGACGGTGGCCATAAAGACTCCGGGATTCGGAAGTTGTCAGATTACGATACACGGTGCGTCGAGATTTGTATATGGTTTTCCGAGCGCGGTGATGACGCGGTCGCCGCGACCTTCGGCGGGCCCGAGATCGACGAATAGGACCTGATCATTGTCGTGATGGATGATGGCGCTGAGTTCGGTTTTGAGGCGAACTAGATCGGTGCTGGTGAGCTGGCACTCGAAGACAGAGTACTGGAGGTGATCACCGAAACCCCGCATGGTCTGGAAGACTTTCCGCAGACGCTTGTCGTCGGCGATGTCGTAGCAGACTAGGAAGGATTTGCGCATTGGCTATTCTGTATTAAATCATTCTTATTTATCACGACGGGCAGAAGATTTTTCTGAGAAAAGCAGTGGGAAGGGCCACTTCATTTGAAGTAGTTGTTAGTGAGTTCCGGATGGTCCCGATGCGTTTGGCAACTTACACGGTTTTACAGTTTAGGGGAGGGATGCTTTCATGGCCGAACTTCAGTTTTTCAGTGATCTTTTTGAAAAGCTTAGGGGTGTACCTCCTTACCCCTGGCAACGAAAGCTGTTTCAACAGATGGTTTCCGGCGATTGGCCTGAGGTGGTGGATATGCCTACAGGCTCCGGGAAAACTGCCCTGCTTTGGATCTGGTGGCTCGCTCTGGTGTGGAGCAGATTGCAAAACGCAACCGGTATTCCGATTCGATTGGCGTGGGTAGTCAACCGACGTGTGGTTGTAGATCAGGTCACTTCGGAGATAGAAGATCTATGCGCAGCATGGCGCCAAATCGGATTTGACGCTTTTCGCGATCCTCCTGCGGTGAGTACTTTGCGTGGGCAGTTAGCGGACAAAGGCGATTGGTTGCGGGATCCCTGCGTTCCGTCCATTGTCGTTGGAACCGTGGACATGATCGGCAGCCGGTTATTGTTCCGCGGCTACCGATCGGGGCCGTATTGGCGGCCTGTTGAAACAGGGCTGCTGGGAGTGGACACGCTGGTGGTGAATGACGAGGCGCACCTCAGTCCGGCGTTTGCGAAACTTCTCTGCGAAGTTCAAGACATGCGGCCCGCTGAGCGGATAGAGGGTAAGTCATTTCGCTACATGTTACTCTCGGCCACTCAGAGCGATGACGAAAGACCGCGTTTTGAGCACGACCCCCAAGAAGACGCAGCGGAGAGCAAGCGTTTTCACGAGGTCTGGAGCGCCGAGAAGCAACTCTCCCTACGCGAAATGGCGAACGGATTGGCGGTGGAAGCGGCGATGTGGAAGTTGGCGACGCAGGAGCCGGCATCGCGTACGATCATCTTCATCGACAAGCCCGAGGATGCGCTCAAATTCTATCTGAAGCTGACAAGCGAAGGCTTCACTGCGGAACTGATGACCGGGACGATGCGCGGGCACGAACGCGATGAACTTGTTACGCGCGATGCCTTTAAGCTTTTTCAGCGCGCCGATCCGGGTGAGAAGCCAGTATTCCTGGTTGCGACGTCGGCGGCCGAGGTGGGTGTGAATCTTACGTGCGAGCGAATGATTACCGGACTATGCGAAGCGGACCATCTCTTACAGCGATTCGGGCGAATGAACCGCTTCGGAGTGGATAGTGGGAACCAGCCGATCAAGGGTGAAGCGTTCGTTGTGTATGTTGCGCCGAAGAAGGAGGATCGGCTGAAGGCGACGCTCGCCTATCTTGAGGAACTCGGAGATGATGTGAGCCCGCAAAAGCTTTGGTCGCAGCGACCTCCGCAGGAAGCGCGAGCAGAACAACCGAGTATGGTGCGATTGCAGAAGTGGCGCATTGAATCCTGGGCGCAGACGAATTATCGGGATCACCAGATGGCGCGAGTTGAACCTTGGCTACATGGGCAGCAGGAAAAAGAGCCGCAGACGGAGGTCACCTGGCGCGCGGATTTGAAGTATCTGCTCGATTGGGGAGCGCCGGAATCGGATATCGAGAAAATTCTGCAGGTCTTCCCGATTCTCGCTAGAGAGAGACTGCAGGAACCGAGTTGGCGCGTGTTCGAAAAGCTGAAAAAGGTCTCAGAAAAGCTGGAAGGGCGGGATGATCGCATCGTGATTGTCGATCAGGATCAATCTGTGGGATTTTGCAACATCTCGGCTCTGAAAAAAAAGGAATACATTGAGAACCGGTTGGTTCTACTTCCGGGGCATATCGGCCGCGTGGAGAGACACGGGATGTTCGAGCCAGAGGTAGGTGAGCCGATAGACGTTGCGACAAGCGAGGAACGGATTCGGCTCCTTTACCGGGAGGATCATTGGGAATTTCTCGGGGCGGGGCTCGGCGAATTGCCGGAGGACAGTTCTCGACCGGCAATTGGGAGTTTTGCGAAGAGGAATGAATTTCGGGCACCAGTAATCATCCGGAATGCGACTGATGAGAGCGACCAAATGCTCGTGTACTTTACCAAGCGAAATGAGACGAAGAAAAGTCCGCTGAGAGAGGTGGCACTCAAGGAACACCGGCAGGCCGTGGCCGAGCGTGCGCGGCAGCTTGCAATCGCGGCCGGCCTGGGCCAGGATTTGGCCGATCGGTATCGCGATGCTGGCTTCTTACATGACGAGGGTAAGGATCACGATCTGTGGCAAACGGCGATGGGCGCAAAGGAAAGGCCTGCCGCGAAGACGATCACGGCGGCGAATTCCGCGCTGCTGAACGGGTACAGGCATGAGTTCGGGTCACTGTTGAAGGCGGGTGACGAGAAGGATGATCTCGTGTTGCATCTCGTCGCAACGCATCACGCGTCGGGACGCCCCTTCTTTGAGCCGCGCCAGTACGATCCGTGGCGGATGGAGAAAGAATGTTACGAGATAGCTCGTCAAGCGGAACAACGGTTTGGGCGCTTGCAGGCGCGGTTTGGACCTTGGGGTTTGGCGTATCTGGAAGCGATCTTTAAGCGAGCGGATGGTCAGGTTTCGGCTGAAGAAGGGGACGGTGCCAGTGAGTGAGTTACGGATTCAGTTGGACCCACTCAACCCGGGACAGTTCTATGCGTGTTGCGGACTGGTGGAATTGGCCGGTCTTGGGGATCGGCCGGTGGTTTCGCGCTTTGAGTCTGAGCCGGGGCGACCGCGTGTGTCGTGGTTCTGTCTGCGGGGCGATGTGTCCCGTGATTTTTTGACCAAGTCTCTGGGGCGCCTGCGCCGCGCAGAGTTTTGGTGTGATGACAAATTTGAGGCGAGTATCAGTCCAACCATCCTCACGTTTGGCGAGCACGTCTTCGAGCTGGACTGGTGGCTGACAGATTTCCGAGACAAGCCGTCACCTATTAAGTGTTGGGCGGGACAAGTTACTACGCGCAAACTGTTTGAGGAGCTTCTGGTCCTACTAGACGAGTCGAGCACTGGCTCGAATCTTTTTCAGAAGAGCCAATTGACGAAATCAAAATTCGGCGTTGACCCGCGAGCCGCGTGGAATGCGCGCGACTGCGGATATTCGCCGAACGAGCACGGGGTGGATTCCGCTACGTTCACGGCAGTGGAAGTCTTGGCGGCGCTTGGGTTGCAAACATTCAGGCCAGCGGTTCAGTGCAGGACCAGGACAGTGCGTTATCACCTCTGGAACGCCGATTTGCCTGTGTGTTTGGCGCGGACAGCTTCCGGGACGCCGTGGGATGGATTACCGCAGCGTGCGTTGCAGTTCTCAATCGGATCGCGCGGGCAAAGTTATAAGTACTTTAAGTTTGGTCAGGCAGCAAAGGAAGCGAGGGAGAGAGCATGAAAGCTGAACAATATGATGCATGGTTAGAGCCTCACAGAGGGCCTGTGGCGCTTACAATACGGCAGGATTTGCAACCCGTGTTGGGCGATGGCGCGGTGTTTTTCCCACCGACGTTTGCGCCCCTGGAGGGCTCAGATGGCGCGCCCGATTACCTGATAGACGAAGGGACAGCGCTGGTAGACACGGTGGGTTCGCAAGCGAATCGCCTAGAACCGCTATTCAAAAATGAGCCGTATGCGTCACTGGTTCCGCAGGCGAGGGTACGTGTCGGTCAGCGAGAGGTGAACCTTCTGGATGCGGGTCACCGGGCAGCAGATGCTTTGGTGCGTTTCTCGGAGAAATGGAGTGAGCTGAAAGACGCTTTTGAAGAGATACGCGATAAGGTGGACGCCACGAAGTTGGCCAGACTGGCGCCGACGAGTATCGTCTTCGGCGCGTGGGATTCGCGAGATACTCAGGCAAAACTACCCCGTCTGGTTGGCTCAACGATACGTGCGGAGGGGGTAAAAAAATATACGCGGTCGGCGCAATTCTTCAGTTCGTTTGAGAAAGAAGAAATCGAGGATTTGGGGCCGGCAAACGCGCTGTCCGACGTGGGGCTGAACGATGCTCCTTCGGGAAGAGGTCCTGGTGGGATTACTGCGTCCAGCATCAGGCGTGAGGCTGTATTGAATTTAGTTGCTTTGCGGTCTCTTCGGGGGCCTGACGACGGCGAAACCAAGAGGCTGCAGCGCTACATACTCGGGCTCGCGCTGGTGGCGTTCGCCTGCGAGCAAGACGGCTTTCTCCGCGAGGGCTGTTTGCTGGTGCCACATGAAGCTAAGCCGGCCGAGTTTCGAGTGGTCACTCGGCAGGGCAAACGCGAGCCTGTTTCGCTCACCTCCGATGAAGCTCTGCAGTACGCCAAACTTGTTGCTGACGAATTCGGTGTCGGTGAAGGCTGGACAGCGACTTTCGACCGCGATACGGCAAAGGCGTCGATGGATAAACGCGGTGAAAAGAAGGCCAGCAAGCCGAAGGCGAAAGCATGAGTGACGATGGGATTGCTATCGCGGTCACGTTCCTCGCAGGGCGGTATCACGGTGCGGAATGGCCACCATCTCCCGCCCGCTTGTATCAAGCCCTTGTTGCGGGAGTGATGACGGGTGGTTATCGGATGTTATTCCCGGAAGTAGAGCCTGCCTTGCGTTGGCTGGAACACCAGGACCCGCCGACGGTGCTGGTGTCGAGATCGCGAAGATCGGCACCGTACCGCATAGCGGTGCCCAACAATGACATGGATCGCGCAGGCATTGAATGGGCGGCAGGCCGCGAATCAAACCCCGCTCAGTTCCGGACTTTAAAAACAATTGCCGGTCAGGTTGTTGGTGGCGAAGGTCCGCACGTGATTTATCAGTGGCGTGCCAAACCGGAGGAGATTACTACTTGGACTCACTTGCTACGCCGGGCTACTCATTGTCTGCATACGTTCGGTTGGGGCGTTGACATGGCCTTTGCCGATGTCCTTTCAGATGCGGGGCGATTTCCGGGCGATCGGTATTTGCCGTCGGAGCAAGGCTCGGTGGATCTGAACGTACCGATAGAGGGCACGCTGGACGACTTACGCGCGACTTACCGGCGATTTCTTGTGCGAACTTCGGGCAAAGGAGTGGACACGCATACACGCCCTTCGATGATTGATACGAGGCGCTACGGGACGGAGCGTGAACGGCAAATTCCGGTGGTGCTGTTTCGGTTGTTAGACAAGGATGCTGAGGAGACCAAGTCGGTCGCGTGGGCGCATTGCATGAAAGTTGCAGGCTGGGTACGGCATGAAGCAGGTCGCGCGCTTGAACAACTGAGGTGGTCGCCCGACGAGATCGCGTCGTATATTCAGGGCCACACGGGCGAGAGTGGGAAGTCGAGACGGGTGTCCTATGTTCCGTTGCCGAATATCTCGGGCCCATATCCCGATGGCCGCATTCGGCGCGTGATGATCGTCGAGCCGGCCACAGAATTCGGGAAAGCTGTTCGTGCTTTGGAGCGAGTCTTAAGTGGCCGTATTTTGACGGATGGGGCTGGAGAGCCGACCGCGTGTCTCGTGGCAGCCAGTGCGGCTAGGGATTTTATTTTTGAACAGTACGTTCGCTCTGGGCAAGGGGCGCAGACGTGGCGTAGCGTCACGCCGGTGGTACTGCACGGTTTCAATGTTCAGCGGCGCGGCGTTATCGATATCAATAAGACGGAGAAGTTACTGTTGCGCGCGTTTGAGATGGCCGGTCATCCCCCGAGCACTATTGAGCGGCTAGCGTTCCAAGCCGGACCGATGTGGAGAGGCACGGGACA
>JAJPJN010000118.1 GCA_021324185.1 Terriglobia bacterium
CAGGGCAGATCGACGATGCCGCTGACAGTGACGTGATGGCGCTCGTCGTTGGGACTCGGTCCCCATTCGTAATATGCGAACGGATTTGTCGAAAGTCGCGGATAATTGCGGAAGGACCCGCCGCCGGAATCGAAACTATAGGCCCACGAAGCCGTGTAGCTTGCGTTCAGCGAAAAGTGCTCGGTCATACGGCGCCGGTAGCTCAGATTGATGCCGTCATAGTGAGAGCGCCCGATCGCCTGCTCGTCGCGAACACTGGCTAGTTGAGGCAGGTTGGGATTCGCGGCAAATGCGGCGTCGAGCGGCCGCACGCAACAGGAGCCATTGATCGGAATCTTTTGGTCGATATTGATGGTCTTGTTTTCGTGTAAGCCGCGCACGAACGTGTAATCCAGTTCGATAACGGAAGATGCCGTCGGGGCAAACGCGTAACCGATATTGGCCTCTTCAGTGACAGGATTGCGGTAATCGGGATCCATCAGGCGGCCTACGCTGCCTGGCGCCAGTTGCGATGACGGTGGCGGAATCACAGGAAGCGGATCAACTCCATAGCGCCATTTGCCGAGTGGAATACCGGTGCCGGTCACGATGTCGGTCGGGGCAGAGAGGCTAAGCGCAATCTGATAAACGGTTGGATTGGCCATTTGCTCCATGAACAACGGGATGTTCTGGAAGACGTTTCCGTAATACAGGCCGAAGCCACCCCGCAGAACGTGCTTTCCGTCCCCGTTCACGTCCCAGGCAAAGCCCACGCGCGGGCTGAAATCTTTATTGTCGTCATGCGGCAATCGGCTGACGTAAGGGTTCGACAACGGGCTGTTCAGGGCCCGTAACACCTGGTAAGTTCGGCTCTTCGTCACGTCGGAAAGGCCGATCATGTTGAAATCTTTGTCCCAGCGCAGTCCCAGGTTAACTGTCAAATGCGGCGTCACTTTCCAGTCGTCCTGGAAATAAACGCCGAGTTGCTTGGTGGCGACTTCAAAGTACGGGTCGCCGTTGGAAAAGCTCATGGCATTGACTAAACCGGGCGTCGCGAAACCCTGCGGATAGAGAGCTTTGTTGCCCAGAATCACGCTCGGGTCGGCAGAAAAAGTCAAATTGATCGTCGACCCGGATTCAAAAAACCCGCCCTCGACCGGATTCCAGATGTAATCTACGCCCGCCCGGAGCGTATGCCGGCCGACCGTCTTCGAAAGGTCATCCTTAAACTGCCACTTCTTCTGGAACGATTGCTGCGGAACATTCACGTTCGTGCCGAAGCTGGCGCTCGGGAAACTGATGAGCGGCACGCTGATATTGCTGCCGATCAGATTGTTCCAATACTGATAGCCGGCCGTAAATTGGTTCACCGTGTTGGCCGACAGAATGGAATTCAACGTAAAATTCGAAAGAATCAGGTAGTTCTTCGTGAAATTCCCGTTCGTCAGATCGCCCGTTCCGTCCGATTGATCGTTCAAGCTGTTGTTGGTTTGCGCGCTATAGCTTACATACGCCGAGTTGTTCGCGTTGATGGTGTAATCCATGCGCCCCGTGTAGCGGGTTTCAAAGAATGGGCGTGGAATTGACGCGGCAGGCTGTGCAGCCAGTCCTGCGCTCTTGGCGAGAACGAGTTCCGAATAGGATTTCGGATCTTCCACCAGATCCTGGTTTTCGCGCTCGCGCTCGATCGCAAAGAACGCAAAAAGCTTGTCCTTCTTGAGGGGGCCGCCAACAGAACCGCCGAACCATTGCCTGCTATAGGCCGGGTGTGCCGGCGTGCTCGTGCCGTCGCCGTTCGGAGTCTGCTCGTCCGTATCCAGAGCATCGTTGCGGAAATACCCGAACAGCGACCCATGGAAGTTGTTCGTTCCCGACTTTGTAATGACGTTAATGGCTGCGCCTTCGGAGCGTCCGTTGACAGCCGAGAAGCGTTGCGTGCTGATATGAAATTCCTGGATGGCTTCGAGCGGAAACTGCATCACCGGGCCACCGACGGTATTGTCCTTGTTATCGACGCCGTTGACGGTCACATTCACGTTACGGCCGTTTTCGCCATTGACCGAAAGAATGGCATAGCGGTTCTTCGTAGGATCGTACGAATCCGCGATCTTGACGCCGGGCACCAGATAGGCGAGATTGGCGAAATCCCGGCCAACTAGCGGCAGGTTGTCGACTTCTCTCGGTGTGATCGTCGTGCTCACGTCCGTCTTTTCAATGTTCATGAGCGGCGCCACCGATTCGACGGTCACTGTCTCACTTTGCTGCCCCACTTGCAAAGTCACATCGTTTGAAACCGTCTGGCCGACCGCCAGCACCACGCCCTTGCTCAGGGCCGTCCGAAAGCCCGGAGCCGAGATGGTGACGTTGTAGGTGCCGGGCGAGACCAGATCGAACCGGTACACGCCGTTATCATTGCTATGCGTCTCTCGCACGGCGGCCGTTTGCGCGCTTTCAAGCTTGACGGTTGCGTTTGGGACCACAGCCCCGCTGGGATCCTTAACGACGCCAGTTAGGTTGGCATCCGCCGTAACCTGGGCAAATAATGCGGCCGCGGTTAGGAAAAACAGACACGTTGCCTGTATAGGCTTCGAAGATACTTTGAACATAGCTCCCCTTTTAGTTAGCAACACTACTAGTGCCCTAGTATGTTCCGGGGGCAGATGTTTGTCAAGCGGGCGTTTTCCGATAGAGAGGGCCGTTCTGGATACACCGGTCCGGCCCGCGAAAAAGCTATTTTCGCTTGGTTCCGAAAACATAGTCACAAAAGTGGCAAAAAATTCTCGAAAATTTTTTCTTCTCTCAAATCAGTAGCTTGGGCAGATTTTGTCCGCTCGCTACCCCTCGAATTCCGGTTGTTCTCACCTGACGCCGTGCTACGTTCTAATCGTTCGCGAGAACGATTCGCAAACAACAAGCCGGGAGTTGCTTCCCGGCTTTTGCATTTTTCGGGAGGAGATTCAGCAATATGGGCGAATTAATCACTATGCCGTCGCGCAACACGGAAACAGAACGGAGCCTGCCTCGCAGTAGCGAGAGTCCGGCAAAGGTCGTCAGCATTGATACCGCTTTTGCCAGGAACACTGCCGCCAATACAGCGGACGACGAGGCTCAAAGTGATCGAGCCGGTTCATCGGACATCGATTTCTCCGTATGGAAGATGGCGCCGAAAGAACGCACTCCCGCGTACTTTCCAACCTACTCCGCAGTCTCGCGCGCCATGCAAACCGCCATGCGTGGCTGGGTCCGTGAATGGTTTCAAGCCAACCCCGAGGTCCTCATGCGGCCGCATACCGCCTACCCGATTCTGGTCTACCAATGCACCTGCCCCTTTGCAGGCAAGAAGACGAACATCTTTACCTACGACATTCAAGAGACCGCGGTTCTGGATCGCGCCTTTTCGTCCGCAGCGAATACGCTCGCTCGCGAGCTGAAAGCACTCGATACCAAGCGCTTCAAATGGTTTACCCGCGAGCATTATTTCGCTTATCGCAGCCGCGAGGTGGTGAAGTATGTGGCCCGCAACCGCAAGGCCATTTACAAGATGCTCAATGTGGAAACGGTCCTGATGAACAGTATTTTGAATTTCGCCGTAGTGGACGTGCCCACGCTCGGATTGGAAGCGGCAGTTAAAATGTTGCGCCGCGCCTTCGAAGTTCAACTCAGACGGTTTTCAAACGAGCTCGATATGACGGTCCGCGTCGACGAGTTATTAAAAGTGGTGACGGATGCTCTGCTAACGAAGCTTGCCGCCGCGAATGCTTTAGACGTTCCGGTCCCCATGCCGCTCGCCGCATAAAAAGATCCCTGTTTGGGTGTTTACTCCAGGTTTGTTGCTCCCTTGAATGGTGTACTTTGAGGAGCAGGCTTCACGGTCTGCTCCTCTTTTTTTATTTGCGGTCTTATTTTGAGGCTCTACAGCTTCACTGTCACCGTCTTGATTTCCGAATACTGCTGCAATCCGTACTCGCCCAGCTCGCGGCCAATGCCCGATTGCTTGAAGCCGCCGAACGGCGCTGCCGCATCGAACACGTCATAGCAGTTGACCCAGACAGTGCCCGCCCGCACCTCATTCGCAATGCGATGCGCTTTAGTAATGTCGCGTGTCCAGACAGCCGCCGCCAGGCCGTAGATCGTTTTATTGGCGCGCTCCACCAGCTCATCCGTATCTTTGAACTTCATGATGCTCATGACCGGTCCGAAGATCTCTTCCTGAGCAATCTTCATGTCGTCCTTCACATCGGCGAACACGGTAGGAGCGACGAAATAGCCTTTCTCCCCGACACGGTCGCCGCCAACCACCAGCTTGGCGCCTTCTTTCTTCCCCGCATCGATATAGCTCATCACCTTCGTGAACTGATCGTTATCGACTTGCGGCCCCTGCTCCGTCTTCGGATCAAGCGGATTGCCCACCGTCCGGCGCTTTGCCCGTTCTGCGCTGCGCTCCACAAACTCGTCATAAACCTTTTCTTCGACAAACAGACGAGAGCCTGCGCAGCAGCACTGCCCCTGATTGAAAAACAGCGCAAAGTGCGAGCCTTCGATGGCTTGATCCATATCGGCGTCCGCAAACACGATGTTCGGACTCTTGCCGCCCAATTCCAGCGTGACGCGCTTCAAATTCGTTTCCGCGGCCGCCTTCATGATCAGGTGCCCAACCTCTGTCGAGCCCGTGAAGGCAACTTTGTCCACATCCATGTGACGCGCAATCGCCGCACCGGCTGTAGGACCGTAGCCGGGCAGAATATTGACCACGCCCTCCGGGAATCCGGCTTCGATGATCAGTTCGCCCACCCGTAACGCGGAAAGCGGCGTCTGCTCGGCAACTTTCAATATCACCGTGTTGCCGCAGGCGAGCGCAGGGCCCAGCTTCCAGGCCTGCATGAGCAGCGGGAAGTTCCACGGAATAATCTGTCCAACCACGCCCACCGGCTCATGTCGCGTGTAACAGAAGTAATCGCCATTCACCGGAATCGTTTTGCCCTGAATTTTATCCGCCCAGCCGGCATAGTAGCGGTAGCAGGCGATCGTCAGCGGAAGGTCTGCCGCGCGCGCCACATGCCGCGGTTTGCCATTGTCCAGTGATTCGAGCGTGGCCAGCTCTTCGGCATTTTTTTCAATCAAATCGGCCAGCCTGTTCAACAGCTTGCCGCGTTCCGATGCGGACATTCTGCGCCACGGCGCCTTCGAATGAAAGGCTTTACGCGCCGCCTTCACCGCCAGATCGACATCCGGGGCATCTGCTTCCGCCACCTTTGCAAGAACTTCGCCAGTGGCCGGATTTGTGGTCTCAAATGTCTTTCCGGAGACGCTGTCGACCCATCTGTTATTGATCAGAATCTTCGTTTGCTTGATGAGGGTTTGAGTGGAAGTTGGTTCGGTAAGAACAGTAGCCATGGTTCTCTCCTTTCGCGATCGAAACCGGGATCGTGTACGGGTTCATTCTACGCCAAACTGGAGCCGGCCGGCGGCTTACAGCTCCGCCTTCACGCGCTTCCACTTTTTGCCCAGGCGAACCACCAGCAAGCTGGCTGGCTCCTGCAGCAGAAGATCTTTACAGATTTCGCCATTAATCTCGACGGCGCCCGCCTTTAACTTCCGTGCGGCATCGGTAACGCTCTCCGCCAGCCCAACGGCCGCCAGCATTTTGTCGACGCGAACGCCTTTTTCGCTGCGCGCTGCCTCCGGCAGATTCACCGTTTCCGTATCCGCCGGCTCCAGATGCTGGCGTACTTCGCGATCAAACGCCTCGCGCGCCGCATCTGCTTCGGCCTCCGAGTAATAATCCGCCGCAAGCTGCCGGGCCAGATCCATCTTCACCTCCATCGGATCGCGCCGCCCCGCCGCCACATCGGCGCGCAGATTCGCAATCGCGCTCAGGGGCATGTCCGTCAGCAATTCGTAGTAGCGCCACATCAGCTCATCGCTGATCTTCATGGTCTTTCGAAAAATCACTTTCGGCGGTTCATTGATGCCAATGTAATTGCCCTTCGATTTCGACATCTTTTCGATCCCGTCGATTCCTTCGAGCAGCGGCACCGTCGCCACAATTTGTGCAGGCTGCCCGTAATCGCGCTGTAATTCCCGTCCCACCAGCAGGTTGAATTTCTGATCAGTCCCGCCCATCTCCACATCGCAGCGCAGCGCAACCGAATCGTAACCCTGCGCCAGCGGATACAGCAATTCGTGAACGGAAATCGGTATACCTTCTTTGAAGCGTTTGCTGAAGTCCTCGCGTTCAAGTAGGCGTGCCACCGTGTACTTCGAACAGAGCTCCACAATTTTGACGTAATTCAACGGCTCCAGCCATTCGCTGTTGAAACGCACCTCCGTCTTCTGCGGGTCGAGAATTTTGAAGACTTGTGCTCGATAAGTCTCGGCGTTGCGCTCGATCTCTTCGCGCGTCATCGGCGGGCGCGTAATATTGCGCCCTGTCGGATCGCCAATCAGCCCCGTCATGTCTCCGATCAAAAAAATGACCGTGTGCCCGAGATCCTGAAAATGCTTCATCTTCCGTAGCAGGACGGTGTGGCCCAGGTGAAGATCGGGCGCAGTCGGATCGAAGCCCGCTTTCACGCGCAGCGGGCAATTCTCTTTCGCGGATGCAATCAATCTCTCGCGTAGATCTTCTTCGCGAATAAGCTCCGC
The DNA here is from genome assembly GCA_021324185.1 of Terriglobia bacterium. Taxonomy (GTDB): domain Bacteria; phylum Acidobacteriota; class Terriglobia; order Bryobacterales; family Bryobacteraceae; genus Bog-105. The sequence goes on from JAJPJN010000118.1 coordinate 6,625, forward strand.
CAAACCCTTCTTGATGTATGTGAGCTGTTCTTCGACAGGTGGAAATGGCACGGTTCGTCTCATTTTAAGAGCCGGGCCGGATGACTCGGTCAAATTGCTATGCTGAACGCACCGCCTCTGTTTCTAAACCAGGCATGCCCCCGCTCCCTTCCTCGCTTCCGCGCATTTGCGTCGCGCTGGGATTATCGAACCCTGCGCAACTCATGCGAGTTGCCGAAGCTGAGTACAAAGACGGCAATACATTCCTGGAATTCCGCTTGGACTATCTGCCCGATCCCGGTGCGGGCGTCGATCTCATTCGAGCGTTTCGCCGCCGCTATCCGGACGCGCAGATTCTGGCCACCTGCCGTCACAAAGAAAATCACGGCGGCTTTACCGGTTCATTAGAAACGCAATTCGACCTTTTGGATGCAGCCGGTCAAGCAGGCGCGCAGGCCGTAGATCTCGAAATTGAATCGGCCGAAAAGGCCAAACCAGCGGTGAGCGCTTTAAGGCAAAGCAACTCGCTCATCGTTTCCTATCATTCCTTTCGCAGTACACCCGCCCCGGCCGGCATTCTACAGCGCCTTTCGCGCATCCCCGCTGATGCCTACAAGCTCGTCACAACGGCAAATAAGCCAGCCGACGTGCTGCGCCTGACCGGCTTCCTGAAAACACATCGCGGCGTGCCGCTCATCTGTTTCGCCATGTCGGAAGCGGGCCTTCCCACTCGCATCTTGAGTCCGGCCTTTGGCTCCCCTTTTACCTATGCCGCTCCTTGCGCCTCTCCCGGAACAGCGCCCGCACAACCCACGGCGAAATTGCTGCGCTCGCTCTACCGTTGCGACAAGCTGAGCAAGCACACTCGGGTCTACGGCGTAATCGCCGACCCGGTCGCGCACAGCAAATCACCCGTGATTCACAACCGCGCATTTCAAGCGCGGCGCATCGACGCCGTCTATCTGCCGTTCCTGGTTGCGCCACCGCAGTTGGGCGAATGGATGAAGCTCGCCGCCGCATTACCGGTATGCGGATTCAGCGTAACCATCCCGCATAAGCAGAAAATCGGCCGTTATCTCGATATCATCGATCCGCTAGCCAAGAGAGTCGGCGCAGTCAATACCGTCTGGCGGAAGTCCGGCAAGTGGCGCGGCACGAACACCGACGTCAACGGCATTTTGAAGCCGCTGAGCCGCCATATGCGGCCCGCTCAGAGTTCAATCTTAATTGCTGGATATGGAGGCGCGGCGCGAGCCGCCGCTATTGCCTTGGCAGATGCTGGAGCGCGAATCACCATCACGGGCCGCAATGCCGCGCGCGCGCAGCAACTGGCAAGCGTTGTGAAAGCGGACGTCGTGTCCCTGAAACAGGCGCAAAACCAGGAGTACGATGCGCTTATACACGCCACGCCCGTCGGCATGGCGCCGAACTCCCCAGCCTCCCTCTTCCCCAGCCGCGTGCCCGCCGAAGTCGTGTTCGACATGGTCTATAATCCGCAGGAAACGCTGCTGCTGAAGCATGCCAAAGAGCAAGGCGCGGCCGTTATCTACGGCTGGGAGATGCTCTTGGAACAGGCAGCCTGCCAGTTTGAGATCTGGACAGGCGAACCCGCGCCGCGAACGGTCATGCGCACCGCCTTGGAACAGGCGCTGCTGCATCCCTGACCCAAGCGGCGCGCGCCGGTGTGCTGGGGTATTTAGCGCATCTCTGCGTCTTCGATCTTCTTAATCTTCCCGAGCCGCCGGACGTGCCGCGCTTCACCACTGAATTTTGCGTTCAAAAACGCCTCGGTCGAGTCACGCGCCATCATCGGGCCAATAATCCGCGCCCCCAGCACCAGCACATTCATGTCATCGTGCTCCACGCCTTGATGCGCTGAGTAATGGTCGTGGCACAGACCGGCGCGAATACCTTTATACTTATTCGCCGCCACTGAAACCCCTACCCCGCTGCCGCACACCAGAATGCCCCGATCGGCCTTGCCGGAGCGAATGTCCTCGGCTACCAGCGTGGCGTAATCCGGGTAGTCGTCTGGTTTGTCCGGCTCGAAAGTGCCGACGTCGTGAACCGTGTGCCCCTGCCGCTGCACAAATTCGATGAGATCCTGCTTCATCTCATACCCGGCGTGATCTGCTCCGATCGAAATCCGCATCTTCAAACTCTTTTGAAGACGAGCGTAGCATTCAAACCGCCGAACGCGAAGGTATTCGATAACGCCGCTTCAACCGTCGCCGCCCGCGGCTCATTGGGGACAACATCCAGGTTGCAAGCCGCGTCCGGCCCGAGGAAGTTCGCTGTCGGCGGAATAATGCCGTTCTGCAGAGCGAAAATCGTAACGATCGCCTCAATCGCACCCGCCGCCCCCAGCGTGTGGCCGTGCATCGATTTACTGGAGCTGACCATCAGGCTCTCCGCATGCCGGCCAAATGTGGCCTGAATCGCCTGCGTCTCCGTCACGTCATTGGCCTGAGTTCCCGTGCCGTGCGCGTTGATGTATCCGATCTGTTCCGGCCGCAGGTTGGCGTCCTTCAACGCCCACGCCATCGCTTTCGCCGGGCCCTCCACGCAAGGCTGGGTAATGTGATGCGCGTCGGAGCTCATTCCGCAACCCGCAATCTCACCGATTATGGCTGCCCCGCGCGCTTTCGCGTATTCCCAATTTTCGAGCACCAACATTCCGGCGCCTTCGCCGAGCGATAGCCCCCGCCTGCCCGCAGAAAACGGCCGGCAAACCTCGGGTGAAACCACCCGCATCGCCTCCCAGGCGCGCAGCAGGCCTTCCGCAAACACCGCCTCGCTGCCACCCGCTATCGCGGCCTTCACTTGCCCGCTGCGAACCATCCAAAATGCCTGGCCAATCGCGTGATTCGACGAAGAACAGGCAGTCGACACCGTATACGCCGGCCCGTGAATGCCGAAATCCAGCGAAATGCGGCTGGCGCCCGCATTCGCCATTGTGCGTGGAATGGTCAGCGGCGATACTCGCGTCACTTTTTCTTTGTAGAGGCGGAGATAGCCTTCTTCTTCCGAAAACTGGCCGCCCACGCTGCTGCCCGTGATCACCGCGGAATCGTCTGCCAGCTCCGCTTTAAAATCGATCCCGCTCTGCTCAACCGCTTCGCGCGCCGCAACCACCGCCATCTGCGCGAACCGCTCGAGCATGAGCAAATCCTTTTCCGTCAGGTAATCAAGCGGTCGAAAAGTTTGCGCCTCCGCCCCATAGGAAAACTTATAGGGAGGGTTGCCCGGGTCTTGCAAAGGCCGGATGCCGCACTCGCCCCGGCTGATCCGGTCCCAGCATTCTTTCGCGCGATTGCCCAGAGCGCAGACCAGTCCTACGCCGGTTACTGCTACTCGATGCATCTCTCACCCGTGAAACGGAACGCCCTCGAGCGGGATCTGTTCACGCCACACCGGGACGAACAGTCTGGTGTTTCGCCTCAATGAGCTGGCGCACGCCTTCTACCGTCTCGCGAACCGAGCGCAGGTTCTGCACGCCTTCGTCCGGAATCTCGATATCGAATTCCTTCTCCAGCTCGAAGACAATATTAATGCCGTCGAGCGAGTCTATTTTCAACTCTTCGAAGGTACTGTCCAGCTTGATTGATTCAACGGGGATCCGCTGCGACCGGGCAATCACCCGGATGATTTGAGCCCCCAATTCATCCGTATCCAACTGTTCGGGCATGTACAGAACCTCATAATAACTCGCTGCCCGAAGTTGGATTTGTTAAGCGCTTAGTTCAGCAGCCCGCCATGCCCGAGGCAGCCGATCTCCCAACCCGAAATGCGGTATTTCGCCAGCATCGGTGGAAGAAGGACATCCAGAATGTTTGGCTTCGGAGAACGGAAGCAACACGGAGCCGACACCACCGGAATATCGTCTTTATAGGTAAGCATCGTCAGGTTGCCCGGCTCGACGGGCGCGAGAAACCGTTCCACGCGCGCGCCCAACCGTACCAGCGCCCGGCCGATCACGTCTTCCGGCCCCGCAGGAGCCGTGGTAGACGCAATCAGAATCACCGACGGCTTCGTGCGCAGCAGGTGCTGCAGCGACCGCGCTACTCGGTCTTCCTCCTCTACCGCCGAAAGCGCGTACTTCAGCGTGGCGCCATAGCGCTCCAGCCGCTGCTGCACGACGCCTTCAAACATCGCGCGCGCCCGGTCGCCGTGAACCGGATCGGTATAAAGCATCGCCACGCTCGGATTCGTGATCGGGCGCGACTGCAGAACAGGACCCGACATCGCCAGCAGTGACAGAATGCCATCCAGTTGCGTTTTTGCCACCGCGAACGGTGTGCTTTTTACGGTCGCGATCCGATCGCCTTTTCGGGCATAACGATAATTCGGCACCGTTGCGATCACGATACTGCTGGCCATGTTGATCTTTTTGAGCAGTTCGTCATCGACCAGCGCACAGCAATTGTCAGTGGCCATCAGATTCGCCCTGCCTCCTGCAGCTAAACGAATCTCTACCGAGCCGCAGCACATGCCCTCGGCCACTGCCAGGACGGCATCGTCTTCCCCGACCTCACCATCCTCCAATTCCGTGACCCAGACTTCATTCATGCCCTCCGCCTGGAGCAAACGAATGTCGTCGGAGCTTAATATATGCCCCTTTGCCAACAGCTTTCTGCCGCCCGGCTTGAAAATCGTGCAGCACAAAATCCGGCCGGCTGAACTCTGAATATCCATTGTTAAAGCGCGCAAACCCGGTCCCTCCTCGAACTGTTCCAAAATTTGCTTTGGTACTAAGGGTTGGTTTTAGTACCTGAGGCAGTATACTAGTACCACGACGTAATTTTCCAGAAAAAAATACAAAGTAACTGCATTTTTTTCATTTTTTATGTTGTTATTTATAAAATTAAGATTACGAATGCTCGGGCCGTGCCGCCACCTGCGGCAATTGGATAAGCTTTTCTGCTCCGGGGAATAGTTGCCGGGGGTTGAATGAAAGCGTCATTACATTCTTTAGGCGCTTCAATACTGCAATTTCATCGCAATTGTGGAATTTAGGACAACGCAGGCAGTCTTTCCATGCTTTTAATGGCAACTCGCCCCGTTCCACCTCGTCAAACCCGAGTTTTTTGAAGAATCCCGGCGCATACGTGAACGCGAAGATCGCTTCCAGCTCGTTTTCCCGGGCTTCCCGCTCCAGCGCTTCCACGATGGCCCTGCCGATGCCGTGCTGCTTCACTTCCGGGAAAACGGCCAGCGACCGAACTTCGGCGCTCGTCGGCGTATAGAAATGCAGCGCCCCGCAGCCCACCAGAACGTTGCCGTCGTAAGCTACCGAGAAGTCCCGGATGTTTTCTGACATTTCAAACTCGGTTCTCGGCAGCATAATGCCTTCGGCTGCATAAGAATTAATCAGCGCCAGAATGTGCGGAATATCGCGCATGGACGCCTTCCGGACCGGCAAATTGAAAGCGCTATTTGTCATGTGAGAATTTCCGCAATGCCCAACCGGGTCCCCATTGCTTCGCCCGCAATAAGCCGCTTTAGAACACGCGCCTCCTGCCCCGGAGCGATCAGCACTTCTTCAATGCCTGCTTCGAGAGCTGCCGTCGCGGCTTCGAGCTTAGCCTGCATGCCCCCGCGCGCAACGCCGGTGGCAATCAACTCCCGAATCTGGCCGGTCGTGAGGAATCGGACAACTTCTCCGGCCGCGTTCTTGACGCCCGCCACGTCGGTGAGGAAAATGAGTTTATCGGCTCGCCAGCCGGTCGCGCACGACACCGCCATCTGGTCCGCATTGACGTTAAAAATAGCGCCCTGCGCGTCTCCCGCAAGACACGCCACCACTGGCAAATAGCCGGCGTTTACCAGCAGGTCCAGTAAGCGGCCTTCCGTCGCCGCGGGCCTGCCGACAAACTGCATTTCCGGCGATAACTGGACAGCCTTCGTGAGACCCCCATCAATCCCGGAAAGCCCGACCGCCGCTTCGCCCGCCGCGATCAGTGCCGCCACCAGCGCTTTGTTTACGCTCCCGGCGATTACTTTGGTCAGGCCGTCGATCACCGCCTCATCAGAAACACGCATCCCGTTTACAAACGCGCTCTGAACTCCTTGTGATTCCAAGAAACGCGTCAGTTGCTTACCGCCCCCATGCACGATGACGGTTTCATATTCGCGCGCAATTTCTACGACTTCTGCCGCAATCCGGCGGCGCGAATCCGGCTCCTCGAGCAAACTGCCGCCCACTTTGATGAGCAGCTTCACAAGAGCGCCTCCCGCTCATCGAACCCCAGCATCAGGTTCATGTTCTGGACGGCTTGTCCGGCCGCTCCTTTCCCAAGGTTGTCGATGCTCGCGACGATGGTTGCGCGCTGGCTTTCGGCATCAAAAACAAAACCGATATCGCAAAAGTTGGTGCGCTGCACCGCACGAACATCCGGCGCTTTCCCAGGCGCGTACAGCCGGATGAACGGCTCGCCCGCGTACGCATCTTCGTAGATAGATAAAAGATCCACCGCTTGCTCAACGCGCTGCGTTCGCACGTAAATGGTTTCCAGAATGCCGCGGTCTATCGGTAGCAGATGCGCCGTGAACGTAAATTCCCGCTCGCCTAAACCGCAGTTTTGCAGAACCTCGGGCACATGGCGGTGAGTGGAAAACCCGTAGGCCGAAAAATTTTCCGTTACTTCGCAAAAACTGTTTTTCAAGGTAGGATGCCGTCCCGCGCCGCTCATGCCGGACTTCGCATCGCAAATCACGCCGCGCGAACGATCCACCACCTGCGCCTCGAGCAGCGGCCGGATCGCCAGGTTCGCAGCCGTCGGATAACAACCCGGATTGGCCACCAGCCGCGCCCCGCGCACCTTCTCCCGATAGAACTCCGGCAATCCGTAAACCGCCTCTGAAAGCAACGCCGGCGCCGCGTGGCGTTCCCTGTACCAGCGCGAGTACGTTTCTGCATCTCCCAGCCGGAACGCCCCGCTGAGATCGATCACCTTCACGCCCTTGGCGAGAATGCCGGGCGCCAGCTCGATCGAAGCGTTCGCAGGCGTCGCCAAAAACACCAGTTCGATTCCTTCGTCCGCGATAGCTTCTGGAGTCGCCGCAATCGTCTTGGCCGGTGTCTGCCCCAGCGGCCCAGCCTGGTGCTCGATATCGCTGCGGTGCTCCAGCAGGATCACCTCTACGCCGCTATGCCGGCGTAAAATGCGCAAAAGTTCCGCGCCGCTATAACCGCGCGAGCCTGCCACGCCGGACTTCCGGCCTGAGTAATTATTCAAAGCTATGAATAATTATACGCTAAAGCTGCTCGTACGCCGAGCGTGCCGCCAGATCCCCGAGGATCGGCAGCCGTACCTGCTGGTTACTTGCGGCTTTTACCAACAGATAGATCCAGCACAGGAGGACCGCCAATTTAATCAGCCCGAACAGGATATGCTCGACACCCCAGCCCGGCAGGCCCGAGATCAGCGTAGGCACGGCCGAAGATAAAATCAGCCAGGCCACGAACAGGTAAAGAGCTTGGAAAGCGTCGAAACGAACCCACATGTTGTGCCGGAATTTGTGCGAAGCGAGGAAAACAATCGCCGGAATCACCCCGAAAACGGGGATATAGCAAAGCACTGAAGCCGTGCGGTTGCTGATCGTGTCGAGGAAATCAGTGAACTGGCTGCTGGTGCGCGGCTGGGCTGCGCCGCAATGTGTGCAGAACGACGCATTGTCATCGACACGCGTACCGCAGTTGGTGCAAAAGGGCAATGCAACTGATCTCCTACTTTGATCTTGTAACCGAACTTACGTCAAACATAAGCCAATTGTTCCGATTTTGATAGGATCGGGGCGGATGCGAATCATTCATCTCGCCATCGCGCTCATTCTGGCGGCTCTGACCGGCTCGGCCGCCAATAAGCCGCTGCAGATCTTTTTCGTTGACGTGGAAGGCGGCCAGGCAACTCTTTTTGTAACCCCGTCGGGCGATTCTCTCCTGATCGACACCGGTTGGGAGTATAACGCATACCGCGATGCCAACCGCATTGTCAAAGCCGCCAAACTGGCAGGAATAAAGAAGATCGATTACGTCCTGATCACCCACTATCATCAGGATCACGTGGGCGGGGTGCCGCAGCTTGTCGCCAAAATGCCTGTCGAAACGTTTGTCGATCACGGCCCGTATCGCGAAAATACACCCGCCATCGAGCATCTATTCACCGAGTATCAAAAAGCAATCGCCGGAAAAAATCACATCGTCGCCAAACCCGGCGATACCATTCCGGTGGGTGGCATCAACGTCGTCGTGGTCAGCGCCGATGGGAATCTGATTCAGCAGCCGCTGCCGGGAGCGGGGCAGGAAAATCCGTATTGCTCCGGCGTGCCGCAAAAGGCAACCGATCCCAGCGAAAATGCGCGTTCGGTTGGTACCGTCATTACCTTCGGCCAGCTTCGGATTGTGGATCTCGGTGATCTCACCTGGAACAAAGAGCTTGAATTGATGTGCCCGATAAACAAATTGGGCCGCGCGGATATTCTCGTTGTCTCCCATCACGGGTTAGATCAGAGCAACAGCCCGGCTCTGGTTCACGGCTTGCAGCCGCGAGTTGCCATCTTCGATAATGGTTCGAAAAAGGGCGCCTCGCCATCGGCCTGGGACATTGTAAAATCCTCGCCCGGTCTGCTGGATATCTGGCAACTGCATTTCGCCGACGCCAATGGCAGCGAGCACAACACGCAAGATCCCTTCATCGCCAATGTCGAGGAAGCCGACACCGGATACTACTTGAAAGTCACAGCTCACCAGGACGGCAGCTTCGAGGTTTACAATCCTCGCAATAAGTTTTCAAAACAGTATCCTGCTCGGTAAACTCGTTTTCACCTCATACGTCCTGGGACCACTCGCGCTTAGCCGCTGTAAACCTCGCCTTACTCTCTTCGTCACCCCATGTGGGCGAGCTGAAATAAAAGCCGCTCGATCGGAGGAGAAAAATAGACATGAAAAAGTGGAGTGGTAGCATCGCGTTTCTATTCGCGATCACGTGTGTGCATTCGGCGCTTGGCAGCATTATTTCCACGTCCGGGCAGGTGGTGAGTATTTCCCCGCCTGCCTCGGTCGCAAAGAACGCGCTTCAGAGCAATACAACCGATGTAGTGTTTCAGGAGCAGAATGGACTGGCTCTCGCTTCGCCGCTAGCGGTCAATGCGACTAAGCCGGGTACCTATACTTCTGTCGCAAGCCTCACCCCCGGTGTAATTGCGGCAGGAACGGTTATTCAGGATTACTTCCTGCACTCGGATCCTATCGATAACAGCGGCCTGAACTTCATAGGCTCCATCACGTTCGATTCGAATATTTTGGGCGTCATCGCCTTAAGTGGCGATTTGTCCAGTACCGACTCGACCCTCGGCCATGCTGGAACGGCTTATCCGACCGGCGATGCAGGCCGCGGCTACGAACTCACGGGTTCAACGCAAGATCAATTCACCATCTCACCTGACATGCGTACGCTGAGCTTTAACGTGCATACGTACACAGATCTGGATCAGCTCCGGGTTATCACTTCCGTTCCCGAACCTGCCTCGGTTGGTTTGCTCGGCGCTGCCCTCTTCTGCTTTGCGCTATTCGCGCGCAAGTTCGCCTGGCGCTGCCCGCCGGCCGAATCGGCAATTACCCGAAGAAGTCTTTGACCTTCTCGAAAACGCTCTTTTCGTGCGGGGCGTTTTCGGTGGGCAAAACCTGGGCGAGTTGTTCGAAAAGCTTGCGCTGTTCGCGACTCAGTTTTTTTGGCACTTGCACATCGATATGCACGAAAAGATCGCCGCGGGCGCGGCTGTTCACGTGCGGCACGCCAAGGTTTCGCAACCGGACCTGCGCCCCCGGTTGCGTTCCTTCCGCAATCCGAATCTTCTGCGGGCCGTCGAACGTCTCGATTTCGATCTCCGCCCCCAGTGCAGCTTGCGCCACGTTGATCGGCAGCGTGCAATGCAGATCGTTGTCGCGGCGCTCGAAAATCGGATGCTCGGCTACCTTGATGACGACGTACAGGTCTCCCGGTTGTGCTCCGGCAGGCCCTGGATTCCCTTCGCCGGCCAGCCGCAAGCGCGTGCCTGAATCGACGCCCGCAGGAATGTTGACCTTTAATTTCTTCTCGACCCGGCTGTATCCTTCACCGCGGCATTGCGAACAGGCCTGACGAATCACTTTCCCGCGGCCGCCGCACGTGGGGCATGTCTTTCGAACCGAAAGGAACCCCTGCTGGTATAAAATTTCGCCGCGACCGTGGCAGGCCGCGCACGTGACTAATCCGCCGTTCGGCTCCGCGCCCGTACCGCCGCACTTCGAGCAGGGTTCCATGCGCGGGATCTGCAGATCCGCCGATAAACCGCGCATCGCATCTTCGAAGCTGATTTCCAGGTCATAGCGCAGATCCTCGCCGCGCTGCACGCGCTGCCGCTGCTGGCCGCGGGCTCCCCCGAACATTCCGCCCAGGCCGAACATCTCGCCCAGAATGTCGCCCAGATCGAACGCGAAATCTTCTCCGCCAAAACCGCCAGGAAAACCGTTCGCGCCGCTCACTCCCTGGTGACCGAAGCGATCATAGGCCGCGCGCTTTTGGGCGTCACTTAAAACCGCGTAAGCTTCCGCCGCTTCTTTGAATTTCTCTTCCGCCTGCTTGTCGCCGGGATTGCGGTCCGGATGGTACTGCAGCGCCAGCTTGCGATAGGCGCTCTTCAGCGTATGCTCGTCGCAATCGCGCGGCACGCTCAGCACTTCATAGTAATCTCGTTTGGCGACACTCATCGTTGGCCGAATCTATTCAGGATTTTCCGGCTCTGTTACCGTCACTGATTAACGGCTACTTTCACCATAGCCGGACGCAGCAGTCGTCCCTTGAAGTAGTAGCCGCGCTGGTATTCTTCCAAAATAGTCTGGTCGGGGTGATCTTTTGTATCAACCATCTCCACCGCGTGGTGAATGTGCGGGTTAAAAATGGGCACGTCTTCGGTGATCGGCTCCAGCCCCAGCTTTTTCAGCGTCTCGTACAAGCGCTGATAAATAATCTCCATGCCCCGCGCATACTCCTTATCGGTGCTTTCCACCTTCAGCGCGCGCTCAAAATCGTCCAGCACGGGCAATAAGGCTTTGATGGTATCCATGGCGGCAAGCTCGTACAGGTCGCCGCGTTCGCGTTCCGTGCGGCGGCGGTAGTTTTCAAACTCGGCCTGACGCCGCTGCAACAAGTCCTGTAATTCCGCTTTTTCTTTAGCCAAACGAGTACGCTCGGCGGTCCCATCCGCCGCGGGCGAATCGGTTTCCCGGACCGCCGCTTCCGGCTCTGTTTCCTGGTTGGGGCGTTCGGAGGGCTGTACATCCTCCGTAGCTACGCCATTGTTTTCTACTGATTCCATTGATCTTACAAGATAGAGGGCAGATGGCGCCTGCATCGGCGCCGGGTGGCCTGAGAGACTCATCCACCCTGGTTTTAGGGTAGCAAAAATTGGTCGATTTTAGCGGCTGCGCGCGGCTAACGGCTTCGCGCTATCAATCGGAGTCGGCGCTGCCCCCGCGTCCGCTTCGGCCATTTTGTTCAGGCCCAGGGCCTTGCGAAGCTCGGTATCCACCCGGGCGCGGATATCCGGATTGTCCTTCAGAAATTGCCGGGCATTTTCGCGGCCTTGGCCAATCCGTTCGCCCTTGTAACTGAACCAGGAGCCCGATTTCTCGACGATATTATTGGCCACGCCCAGATCCAGCAGGTCGCCTTCGCGCGAGACCCCTTCCCCGTAGATGATGTCGAATTCCGCTTCACGGAACGGCGGCGCGACTTTATTCTTAACCACCTTGACTTTTGTCCGGTTGCCCGTGACCGTCTCGCCGTCTTTGATAGCAGCGATGCGGCGGATATCCACCCGGATGCTCGAATAAAACTTCAAAGCCCGCCCGCCGGTGGTGGTTTCCGGGTTGCCGAACATCACCCCGATCTTTTCGCGAATCTGGTTGATGAAGATGAGGCAGGTATTTGATTTAGACACGATGCCGGTCAGCTTGCGCATGGCCTGCGACATCAGCCGCGCCTGCACGCCCATGTGGGAATCGCCCATTTCCCCGTCCAGCTCAGCCTTGGGGACAAGCGCCGCTACCGAATCGACCACCAGGACATCAATCGAACCCGACGTGATCAGCGCGGCCGTGATCTCGAGCGCCTGTTCGGCGAAATCCGGCTGCGACACCAGCAGATTGTCCACATCCACGCCCAGTTGTTTGGCATAGATGGGATCGAGCGCATGCTCGACGTCAATGAAAGCAGCCATCCCGCCCATTTTTTGGGCCTCTGCCACAACCTGCAACGCAATGGTGGTTTTCCCCGATGATTCGGGACCAAAAATTTCGCAGATGCGCCCGCGCGGGAAACCGCCCACACCCAGCGCGTAATCGAGCGAAATGGAGCCCGTCGAAATGGCCGAGACCGGCACGATAGCTTCTTTCGCGCCCAGCCGCAGAATGGAACCTTTTCCAAACTGTTTTTCGATCTGGCTGAGCGTGAGGGTCAGGGTGCGGTTGCGCTCTTTTTCGTCCATGAAAATCCTTTCGCGAGGTGATCGATGCGGGGAGGCACCTACAGTATATCTAAACAAAACCGCCCGCAGTTGTTTTATCCACTCGGAAGCCTGCCACCCGGCTCCAATCTAAAAAATAAACTTCAGCGCCAGTTGCAACAGCCTCGGCGGGGCGGCCTGCAGAATCTGCCCAAACTCCGGTGACGCCACATCGTTCTCCGGCAGCATGAAATTCGCATGGTTGAGGGCGTTAAATGCCTCGCCGCGTAGCTGCAAATGAGCCTGCTCGCCGAAAGAGAAATTCTTGAATAACGAAATGTCGAGGGTTGCGAAACCCGGGCCTCGAACCGCATTCCGCCCTTCATTGCCGAACTGCCCCGGATTCGCGGCAGGCGTTAGCTGCTGGAACGCTGCGCGGCTCACCCAGTCGTTGGGCGTATGCGGGCCATTGTTGGGGTCCGATAAAACATTCGGCCGGCTGGAATAGAATCCGGTAATCTCGGGAGCCGCTCCTTGCATGGAAGCGTTATCGCTGTCATACACCGTGAAAGGCGTGCCGGACGCTATGCTGGCAATCGCGTTCCACTGCCAGCCGCTCACCGCCGGCCTGATTGCGCGCGGCGCCGAACTCCAGGGCGGCAGCGCATACGTTCCGCTCAGTACGAGCCGGTGCTTGGCATCGAATAAAGACGGGCCATGCTCGGCGCGAAGATCGAACGGGTTCTGCGCCAAGTCGTTCTCGCCCGCAACCAATGTGGGCGCTGAGCCGGCAATGTTCAGAGAGGACACGTAATCGAGACTCTTCGACCACCAATAGGAGGTCTGGAACGATAGCTTGTTATTCCACTGCCGCGAAAGCGAAACTTGAAGAGCGTGGTAAGTCGAACTGTTGTTATCGGCAATTAACCCGACCGAGGCGAAGGCGCAAGATCCCACAGCGTTGCAATTCGCATACTGGCGGCGCTGATCCGCATTGTTCGTTGTTGCTCCCGGTCCGTAAATAGCAGGATCGGCTTCGATAAAACGCGGCAGATGCGTACCTTTGTTCCCTACATAGCGAACGTCAAACAGATAGCCGTGCGCGAAAGCATGCTCAATTGAGAAATCCCAGTTTTGCGAGTAGGGAGGCAGCATTCCGGACTGCACTGTAAGCACGGTGGCCGGCCTGACGAATTGTTGCAGAACAAAGGGAGGCGTGCTGCCGTTGTACGGATTTGCAAAGTTCATCCCCGGGCCTGGCAGTTGGTAAGCTTCGGTCCAGGGCAGTGCGCTTACCCCAGCCTGTATGGGTCCGCCCGTCCCATTCGTATAGCCGTCATAGAAGATGCCATAGCCGGCGCGAATCGTTGTGGTGGCGTTTCCGCTGGGATCCCATGCCATCCCTATGCGAGGCATGAATTCGTGATAGTCAATCGGCGCAATGCCGGCAGGAACACCGGGATCGCCCGGAAACAGAAGGCCGGCGGGTGCGCTTGGATTTACAACCGAGCGGCGGCCCGGCGCCCACGCATTCAGACGATCGTGAATATCCGTGTAAGGCGTGTTTACTTCGTAGCGCAGGCCATACGTGAAGGTCAGTTTCGGGGTGATTCGCCATTCGTCCTGCGCGTATCCTGCGGCGATCCATTTACGCAAGCCGCGGCTGAAATCCCCGCCGCCCTGAAAAAACTGAACCGGTTGGCCCAGCAGAAAACTGGCAAATGCATCACTTGCCGGAAACGGCGCGAAAACAAAGAACCCGTTGGTTGCAATCCCCAATAGAACGTTGATCTGCTGCCGGTCGAGATCCGCCCCGAACTTGAAGTTATGCCCGCCGCGCATCCATGCCAGCGAGTAATACGCTTCATAGTCGTTCTGGTACGTATTTTGTGGCCCGGTGATTGGATTGCCCATATCCGTGTAACCGCTGATGATCAGATACGGAACCCCTAACGCCGAAGGCAATGTCGGCTGGTAAGTGAACCCGAGCGTGCTGCCCGGAGTATGATTTGCCGCCGCCCCCGCCAGAAACATGTTGCGGAAAAAAGCCACACGCGCCGTCTCAACCAACTGAGGCGAGAAGAGATGGACGTAGGAAATGGTCGCGGAATTCGTCTCGATGTCATTCGTTACCGGAAAGCCCGGAACGCCGGAGCCATTAATCGGCAGCGGGTCCAACTGATGCAGGGACGATACGGCGTAGCGGGCGAAAACCTGATCGCTGTTGCCGAAATAATGATCCAGTCGAAACCCGCCCTGGTCGTAGTTGTCCGTCAACAACTCGGTGGAAGAGAAAAGATTCCGGCCGATATTGGGTAAAGGAATCAGGGATTCGGCTTTGAGCGCAATCGGGTTCAACAAGAACGGCGGTATTTGGCCGGAAATCCCGTTGTAAGTGAACGGTTGGCCCGTAAACTCGTTGATCAGCGGAACAGAATGACCGCTGCTGTCAGTTAGTCCCGAGAAGTTGCCGGAGCGTTCCGCAGCGGTTGGCACAATCGCCGTTCTGGTTTCGCCCTGCCGGTCCCGCTGCCCTTCGTAATAGACGAAGAAGAAATCCTTATCGCGGCGCAGCGGGCCGCCGAGGGTTCCACCGAACTGATTCTGGTGCAGCGGCTCCGTGCTTGCTGCAAAAAAATTGCGCGCGTCAAATGCGTTGTTGCGCAGAAAGTCGTAAACATCGCCATGCAGCGCGTTTGTTCCGGAACGGGTAACTACACTGGTTGTGGCCCCGCTGGTCTCGCCGTATTCAGCCGGCGCGTTCGACGTCAAAATCCGAAATTCGGCGATAGCATCTGGCGGCACGCGGATGGCGAACGCGCCGTTCACGATATCCAGATTGGTAACGCCGTCGAGCAGGTAATTGTTGGCCTCCGGAGGCTGCCCGTTGACTGCGTAAGCCTGATTTGCCCGCGCGATCCCACCCGCCTGCAACAAACCAAACGTCAACGGCGCAACACCCGGCTGCAGCAGCCCGAGTTGCGTAAAATTCCGGCCATTCAGCGGCAGATCGACGGCCTCACGCCCCGTAACTACGTTTCCCAGCGTTGAACTCATATCGATAGTTGCAGCGGCCGCGCCGATCTCAACTCTTTCCCGCTTACCCGCGATGCTAAGGTTCACGGGAAAGTTAACCACCCGATCCACATCGATGCGAATGTCAGATGCCTGAAACGGGGCAAAACCATTGGCGTTCACCAGCAAACGATAGCTCCCAACCGGCAGATATGAAAACCGGAACGCGCCCGATGTGGACGATGGCTGGTGAGCCGTAAAACCAGTTGCCGGGTTAGTGACGGTGACGTCCGCTTGCGGAATAAACGAGCCCGACGGGTCGACGATGCGGCCCTCGAGTGTGCCCGTAGGATCTTGACAAAACGCGGCCGATGCAATTAGAAGGACGAATTGGCGCGGTTGAAGGATACTGAGCAAATATTGACGCATGAGACGTTCTCAGCATTTTAGAGGATGGCTGAGAAGCGCTCACGGCAGGAGCATCGGCCGGCGCTACTTGACTGGCCCGGCCGGCTTTTTTTCCTGTTGTTCGTTTTCTTCCGGAAAGACCGAATAGCCGGTTGGAGGCGGATACAGAGCTCTCAGATAATTCAGGCGTTTCCGCAAGTAGCGGCTCGGCAGTTGGCGTGGCCCCGTCTCTACATCAATGTCGCAGCAGATGCCATGCAGGTAAAGCGTCAAGGTATCGACAAATGACTGCCGCACATAATCCGCAAAGAGCGGGCTCTCGCGTTTTACATTCGCCTGCCGCCGCAAAAGCGTCTGTTTTGCCTGCCAGCTTTCGTCGTCTACTTCGCCGTGAATCCCCGTGGTTAATTCCTCACGGACAATCGCTTTAAATCCGGCAGCCGCTTCCGGAGACCAGCTCTCTGACACCAAGGCCGCCAGGCGCCGGTAAAGACGGTAGTGATATTCGGCAACGTCCTGCTCTTTTAACGCGAATACCAGCACCGTCTCGTTTTCGTAGGTGACTTGCGAGGTCCACGATTGCTTTCCTTCGGCCGGCCGCTCGGCCACCACGAAATCCCCGACTTTTTCCAGGCTCGGGCGTGTCTTTCTCCGCATGCCCGAGCCGCGCTCGGCGCAACGCTCTAAATACGGAACCAGCAAAATCGAAATACGCGGTAACACCGACGCAAGCGAAGGCGGAAGTGCGGCGATTGGCTCTTCCAGATATTCTTTAACCGCTTCCTCGCTCATGGGAACCGAGGCGCAGAAATACCCAAACGTGTTGCTCAGAGGAATGACTTCGCCCCGAAAGCGTTCGGCAAATTGCCCGACGCTCACTCTGGACAGGCTGGACTGACCCGGAGTCACGGTGGCCGGCTCTCGTTGGCTGGACATCTATTTTTCGAACACGATTCTAACAAAGCGGAGTAGCGCGCCCCCCGCGCGCAAGCTCGTAAAACCCGCAAGCCGAGCCCTGCGAAGTCAGGTTTCCGTTGATAAACTTGAGTCAAACAAGTGCAGTTTTTGGCATCCGCAGGAGAAGCGTCGGGCGACCTGTATGCTTCGGGCGTAGTGAATCACCTCCACAGCTTGCTGCCCGGATGCGCCTTCTACGGATGCGCCGGGCCACGGCTCCAGCAAGCCGGCGTCGAGCCCGTCGTAGATGCAGCCGATGTCTCCGTGGTCGGCCTCGCCGAAGTCGTCAGCCACTTGCCCCGTATCTACGGCCATTACCGGCGCCTGGTCCGTTATGCGCGCCGGAATCCTCCGGCGGCTGCGCTTCTAACTGACAATCCTGACTTTCATCTCCGTCTGGCGCGCCAACTGAAGAAGCTGCACACGCCCGTCTTTTATCTAGTCGCCCCACAGGTTTGGGCCTGGCGGCAGAACAGGGTGAAAACGATTCGGGAACGCGTGGATAAACTCTTCTGCCTCTTTCCTTTCGAAGAGGCCTGGTTTCGCGAACGCGGTGTAGACGCAACCTATATAGGGCACCCGCTGGCGAAACTGGCCCGCCCGTTTTTCACCAGGACGGAATTTTTTGAGCGCCACCGGCTGCCCCTCGATACCCCGCTAATCGCCCTTCTTCCGGGTAGCCGGCCGGGCGAGATCACGCGCCACCTGCCCGTTTTGCTGGAAACGGTCGCGCTACTTCGCAGCCGTCCCCCGGTTTCGGTGATTTTGGGCACGCCCAAGGGCTTCCAAACCGCCGCAGTCCTCTCGAAATTTCGGGAACGCATGGCCGCGCTATCCATCCAAGTAATTGAAAACGAGACCTGGGACTGTATCGCTCACGCGAATCTCGCGTTGGCGGCCAGCGGCACAGTGACAATTGAGGCCGCCGTATTAGGCACTCCCATGGTCACCTTTTACAGAGTGAATCCTTTGAGTTGGCACGCCGGTCGCCGCCTCGTGAAGGCGCCATTTCTTTCTATGGTGAATCTGATTGCTGAAGAGAGGATCGTGCCGGAACTGATTCAGCATGATATGACACCTGCAAAACTGGCCGCCGCGGCCGGCGAACTGTTAAGCAACAGCGGTCGTGCGCAGCGTATGCGAGCCGATCTGGCGCGGGTTCGCGACCTGCTCTCTACGCCGCACGATCCGCTGGCCCAAACCGCCACCCTTATCGCGCAGCACTTGGGAGTGACACCTGATCTGGTCTCGGCGCGCGAGCACGATTTAGTTCGGGAGACAATAAATTGATGTTGTGGTACTTCAAGCGTAGGCGGTCGGAGCCCGTTGTGCGCGTTACAGATGGAACGCGTAGCCGGCCGGAGCCCGTTCTGCGCGTTAGAGCATTCGGATGGATACTGGCGGCCTTGTTACTCGGCGCGTCTGCCTGGGCGCAACAGCAGCAACAACGCCCGCGCGTAGACGTCACGAAATATACGATTGATGCCGAGATCAATCCTCGAACCCAGTCGTTGCTTGCGACGGCCAAGATTGATTTCACCCCCGTCGACGCGACGAACGACGTCACGTTTGAGCTGAACAACGCGCTCGCCGTCTCAAAAGCGATCGATCAGCAGAACCAGCCGCTCGCCACCAGCCGCAACTCCCAGGACTTCACTGTCACAGTCACTCTGCCGAATGGCGCTCAGAAAACCCAGCCTTGCTCCATCGCGCTGACCTATGGCGGCAAGCTGACCGGAGACGAAGATTCGCCCATCAACGGCATCAAGTTTGCCGCGCTGCATCCGGATTATGGCTACCTGCTCTATCCGGCCCGCTGGTTCCCGGTTAGCGGCTACACAACAGATCGCTTCATGGCCGATCTGCGCATCACCGTACCGCCGGATTACCGCGTCATCGCCAGCGGCGATGTCAAGTCCGACCGTGCCGCGAACGGTGGCACGACCTTCTCTTTTCACTACGACAAAGCGAGTTTCCCCGGCAGCATCGCGATTGTGAAGGGTGAGCCGGTAAAAGTTTCGTCGCAAGGCATCAATTCACAAGTCTTTTTCCGGGATCAGGAAGCGGCCAGCGCGCAGGCCTATGGCGACGAGACCGGCAAGATCATGACCTTCCTGACCTCGCAGTACGGCCTCGCGCCGCAAGCTACTTTGACGCTGGTCGAAACCGAGGCGGGCGCCGTCAACGGCTATTCTGCACCCGGCATCGTCTTCCTTGCCCCCAGTGCCATCACCAAAACCGTGAACACGCGCGTGCTCGCCAACCAGCTCTCGCGTCAGTGGTTCGGCATCTTAGTCTCGCCCGCAAACCGCAATCACCTCTGGCTCACTAATGGGGGCGCGCGCTATTCCGAGATGCTGTATGTCGAACACACCGCCGGTCCCGGCGCCATGGAAAACGACATGAAAGCCACCTATGTCGAAGCCCTTACGGTGAAGGATCCGCCGGTAATTCAGGCGTCGCGGCTCGAGGATTATTCGCCCGAATATTGGGCCGTCACGGCAGCCAAAGGCGCCGCAATCCTGAATATGCTCCGCCACATCATCGGCGATCAGGCGTTCACCCAAGGCATGCACGCCTTTATGGATCGCTATAGCTGGCAATCCGCCACTACCGAAGATTTCCGCAAAGTGATGGAGCAGGCCGCGAACCGCGATCTGCGCTACTTCTTCATCCAGTGGCTTGAATCAAGCGGTGCGCCCGATTTCAAACTGGAATACACGGTCTTCCGCACCCCGAAAGGATTCCGCGTGGTTGGCAAGATTGACCAGGACCTGGATACGTTCCGCATGCCGGTGGATCTCCGAATCGACACCGAAGGCAATCCGGAAGACAAGACCGTCGAGGTGACGGGCACCTCTTCCGAATTCAGCGTCGACACATTCGGCAAGCCCCGCAAGCTGACGCTCGATCCGAACCACGTGCTGCTGCGCGTAGACCCGAGTATCAATGTCGCGGTGGCCATCCGCCGCGGCGAGCAGTTCTTTGAGATCGGCGACTATCAGAACGCCTTGCGTGAATACGAAAAAGCGCTGCAGGTGAACAAAACCAGTTCTCTGGCGCATTACCGTATCGGCGAGCTTTTCTTTAAGCAGAACAATTATCAGCAAGCCGCCAACGAATTCCGCGCCGCCATCAATGGCGATCTCGATCCGAAATGGACCGAGGTTTGGGCCCACATCAATCTCGGAAAAATTTTCGATGTAAACGGCCAGCGCGACCGCGCGCTCAACGAATACAAACAGGCCATCCGCACTCACGACAACACCGGCGGCGCTCAGGCCGAAGCAGCCAAGTATTCCGTAAAACCCTACGAGCAGAAGAACGCGGAAATATAGCGCCGATTTGCAGTGCTACCGAATCGCCAGAATGGCGTCGAGCGGCAACCCCGTGCGGTGAAATCGAACCTCGCTAAATCCGGCCGCTTGCAATAAATCGCGGTATTCAGCGGCCGTCCGTTCGCGCCCATCCGTGCAGACCAGCATGTTCAAATCCTGCATCAGCGTGTGCACCGGACCACTTTGATCTTCATTCAGCAAGGACTCCACAATCAGCAATCCGCCGCCGGGTTCGAGCGACTGGCTGATCTTCTTCAGCAGCCCCGTAATTTTTGCTTCATCCCAATCATGCAGAATACGTCCGAGCGCGTATAGATCGCCTTTCGGAAGCTCTTGCGTGAAGAAATCGCCCGGCACGAATTGCACCCGGTCTTGAACCGGGCTGGCATCAATGTAAGGGCGCGCGAAGCGTTCCACGGGCGCCAGATCAAGCACCCTCGCCTGTAGGTTCGGGTACGCTTCGCAGGCCGCAATGGCCAGATGCCCGGTTGCGCCGCCGAGATCAACCAGATGATGGAAACGGCCCAGGTCAAAAGCGCGCACGATCACGCGCGAGCTGATCTGCCCGAAACCA
The DNA here is from genome assembly GCA_021324185.1 of Terriglobia bacterium. GTDB lineage: Bacteria > Acidobacteriota > Terriglobia > Bryobacterales > Bryobacteraceae > Bog-105. The sequence goes on from JAJPJN010000118.1 coordinate 27,382, forward strand.
TGCATGCCGCCCAGGAAACTCGCGGCCGCCGCCTCGTCCCGGAAGTAATGATCGAACAGCCCATCGCGGCTGCCGAACGTTTGCGCCCAGCGGTTCGTGCCTTCGCGTACCGCGTCGTCGAGATGCGACCACAGCACATACAGCGACGCATCGGAGTAACGAATGTAGCCGGCCAGTGTGTCCGGCGAAGTGCTAACCAGATAGCGCGACGCCGCAGGGGTGTTGTGGTATTCCTCGCCATCGCGCCGCAATAATCTCAAACCCACGCAGCCGTTCAGCAGGCGCCGCAGCGCGCCGGCATTTACCTTCAGTTCCGTCGCTAGCTGATCGCTCGTACGCGGCTCGCCTTCCAGTTTGTCGAAGACGCCGAGCCGAACCGCCGTAAACATGGCCTTCGAGCGGCGGAACGCCTCGATCAAATCGAGAATCGTTCCGGGATCAGCGTGCACTTTCATCGAAATGGTCCCATCCTTTTACCTCGAGCAGCTTGCCCTGCATGCGAATCTCTCCAGGTTCGCCTGCCATAACCGTTCCAATCCGGGCAAAGCCGAGCCGCGATCGCGCCGGCGCCGTAAACAACAGCTCGTAGTCTTCCCCTCGATACAAAGCATCTTCCAAACTCGCCCCTTTTGCGACTGGAACTTCGGATAATTCAGCGCTCACGCCCGATTCGACACATAACCGGTAGAGATCAATCACCAGCCCGTCGCTGATGTCTATTGCGGCCTTCACGCCGGCACGTCTCAGCGCGATCCCTTCTTTCACTCTCGGGACGGGCCGCTTGGAACGGCCGAGCGCCCCGGTCACGTAGATGGCATCGCCTGCTCTCGCGGCGCTGCGCAGTATGGCTTTGCCGCGCGGCACGCGCCCGCAGCACATCACATCGGCGATGACTTTGTCGAAGCGTGACAGATCGCCACCCGCGAGCGCGATGTTGTATTCGCGCGCAAGCTGTAGCAGTCCTTTATAGAACCCGTTCAGCCATTTCCCGGAAAGTGCAGCGGGCACTGCCACTGAAACCAGGCAGAAAACAGGCTCGCTTCCCATCGCGGCAAGATCGGACAAACTGCGCGCGAGAGCCATGTGCCCGATCTCCCCTGCAGTGTGCCGGTCGAGCGTGAAGTGGCGTCCTTCGAGCACGAAGTCGGTTGTAAAGGCCAGATCCTCATTGGCTCGCGGCCGCAGAATCGCGCAATCATCGCCAATGCCCCGAACCAGCGATGCATGACGCCCGCCCGATTCCGCCAGCTTGCGAATGCGCCTAACGATATCGAGCTCACGCATGCAGCCTCGATTTCATTCGACTTGAGCGACACCTCTTTTATAGCGTCCCACGTCAGGAAGGATGTGAGCCAGGCGCGACAATAGCTAAACGTCAGTCGGTTTCGCGGTATCCGATGCATGCAGCGTCTGCTCATCCGGCGGAATGAGAGTCGCGATAAACGTCACGAACCGCCGCGCAGTCGTAATGGCCGTGCGTCCGGCAACTTCATTCAAGTCGACACTCATTACCGTATCGGCTTGATCGAGAAGTTCCCGCGCTCTTTCCAGAAAAGCTCCCGCCTGGGGCTTCATAGGGCGATGCCTTCGGTACGGATTGCATACATCAGCGGCATGCGTGGATCATTGTAAGAAGCAGCGCTGTAAGGCAAGGCTTCGATGAACTCGCCGGTCTCGTAGAGAATACTGCTGGTGATTTCGGCGAGCCGTTCGATCTCCTTCACTCGGTCGCCCATGTCGCGCAGAAACACTGCAACATCGTAATCGCTCTCCGCGCGTGCATCGCCGCGCGCCCGCGAGCCGTACAACACAACACGTTCAAGCCGATCACCATACAGATCAGTGAGCGCGGCGCGGAATTTCGCCAGGACTGGGTTTGCTCGTGTAACGACGGCCTCGGTCATGATCGCTGTTTTTAGCATAGGCCGTTCGGTCTAATAGCGGCCCAGGTCCTGTGCGGATCGTCTCGTATATTGTTGCCCGCGCTCTTTGAGGACATCGCTGATGTTCTGCAAGTCCGCTGCAGCGGCGGCCGTCCAGCGGATGCGCATTAAGAGCGCAACATCTCTTCGAAGCGCGCGTCCCTTTCTTCTTCTTCTTCGATAAACTCTCCCCGACCGGCCTGTGCAATGCCTTCCCGCACAGCGGCTCGGAACTGGACACCTTCGATTACGCGCAAAGCAGCATCCAGTGCTACAGGGGTTCGGTTTTTCCGGCCTTGTCATCGGCGAGGGCGCGCGCAATGCGGTCATCGAAACGACCCGCTTCTATAGCAGTCTTAAGCTGCATGTCACCCGCCTGGAAATAATGCTCGTCAAGCCACACGTACAGTTGTTCCCGCTGATCGGGCGTGAGCGCGTCAATAGCGCGTTCGATCTCTTGAACCGTGTTCATGGCCCTTTCCATCATCTTAGTGGCGAGATTAGCACGCCGGCAGCCAGAGGTTCAATGTTGTCAGCAAGACCGAGTGAATTGGCTTAGAGGTTATTCGGCGCGGTCGTGCTTTCCTGCATCCACACCGTGCGCATTTTCCAAGTTCTCAGCCAGAACCAGCCCCGCAGGCAGTTCTTCGCCGAACGTCCGGCTCCCTGCTTCGAGCCCCGTATCTTCGCCTGCAAGCTCGCGCAAAAGCTCAGCCGCGCGCGGGCTCGCTTCGCACGCGCGGCGAACCGCCTCGAGCGTCGCCGGTGGAACATCGCGCGCCGCATCACCCGTTTGTTGCGCCATACGGACAAGCGCCTCAAGCATCGCCGGAGTGCGATTCAGTTTCAACAGAGCGTCAATCCAGCGGCTTACGACACCCGGTGAAATAACAAGATTGATGGGCCCGCTAAACAGCTTCCGGGCGCCTAGACGCGATAGCGACCAAACGCCTGCTTCCGTCATTTCCCCTCGCCTTACGATCTCGAGCAGCGACTCCCCGAGCTGAATCTTGGTCTGCTGCGGCAACAGTTCCAGGCTCGCCGCCGTGCGCCACATCTCGCGCAG
>JAJPJN010000163.1 GCA_021324185.1 Terriglobia bacterium
CTTCCGGCCGGGCAAACTGGAGTCGGAAATCGCCGTGGCTGCCAAACCGCAGCAGCAAATCGATATCAGCACGAATTGGAAAATCACTTTCGAAGGTCTCAAACAGACCGAAGACATGCCGCAATTGAAATCGTGGACCGGGAATCCGGCCACCGAATACTATTCCGGCAAGGCCATCTACGAAAAGACAGTGGAGATACCCGGATCATTCCTGACCGGCGATGCCGCCATCGATTTTGGAAAAGGAGAGCCGGTCGCTCCGGCCGCTATGCCAAACGGTATGCGGGCTCTGCTGGAAAGCCCGGTGCGCGAATCGGCGCTCGTCTATGTGAACGGGGAACTGGCAGGTTCAGTCTGGCATCCGCCGTATACGGTTCCTGTCAGAAAATATCTGCACGCGGGGCAAAATCAGCTTCGAATCGTCGTGGCAAATCTTGCAATCAACGAAATGGCAGGCAAAGCCCTGCCTGTTTACACTCTTTTAAAAGATAGATATGGCGACCGCTTTCAACCGCAAGGTTTTGAAAACTTTCACCCTCTTCCTGCGGGCATCTTGGGCCCGGTTCAGTTAGTCTCTAGATAAGTATGCTGGCTTTTATTTTCCTCTTATTATTCGGCATTCAGGGACCGGATCCCTCCCAGAGTCACTTACCCCAAAACAAGTTACCGGCGAATCCATCGCTGCCTACTTTATACATCGTCGGCGATTCCACCGTTCGCAACGGTCAAGGTAACGGCAGTAACGGGCAGTGGGGATGGGGAGATCTCATCGGCGTCTATTTCGATCCCACTAAGATTAACGTCGTCAATTGGGCGCTAGGCGGCCGCAGCAGCCGTACCTTCATTACCGAAGGCCATTGGCAGCAGGTAGTGAACGCGCTCAAACCTGGCGATTTCGTCATGATCCAATTCGGCCATAACGACGGCGGCCCCATCAACGATAACAGCCGCGCGCGGGGATCGCTCAAAGGCACGGGTGATGAAACCCAGGAGATCGACAACATGCTCACCCATCAGCATGAGATCGTCCATACCTATGGCTGGTACATGCGTAAATACATCACCGACACCCGCGCTAAAGGCGCCACGCCCATTATCTGCACAATGATCCCCCGCAAGATCTGGAAAAACGGAAAAATTGTGCGCAATAAGAATGACTATGCCGGTTGGGCTGAACAAGTGGCCAATCAGGAGCACGCGCCTCTCATCGATCTCAACGAAATCATCGCCGAACGCTACGATGCCATGGGCCCCGAAAAAGTAAATCCGCTATTCGCTGATGAGCATACGCACACCACTCTGGCCGGCGCTGAGCTGAACGCCGAGGCCGTCATTGCAGGTTTGAAAGCCTTAAAAAACGATCCGCTCGCGCCCTATTTCTCTGCCCGCGCCGCTCAAGTCGCACCCGCTGTCATCTCACAATGATTGCCGTTCGGGACGACCTCACGCCGCAAGCGTTCGAACCCAAAATTCGCAGGCTGTTTGATGCCTCCGCGCAAAAGATCGATGCCATTCATCAATCCTGGGATGCCTCCCAAGGCGCGCCCGTTTTCACCGTGAACGGCCGCTACACAAGCCGCGGCTGGACCGAGTGGACCCAGGGATTCCAGTTCGGCTCAGCCATTCTTCAGTTCGATGCCACCGGCGACCTCCACTTTCTAGAATCGGGCCGAAATGATACCGTCGCCCATATGGCGCCCCACGTGTCGCACTTCGGCGTGCACGATCATGGCTTCAATAACATCAGCACTTACGGCAACTTACTGCGCCTCATGAATGAGGGCGCAATCGCGGAGAATCCATGGGAGCGCAATTTCTATCAACTTGCGCTCCAAATTTCAGGCGCCGTGCAGGCGGCTCGCTGGTCCCGCACCGCCGATGGCGCCGGTTACATCTACTCATTCAACGGCCCCCACTCGCTGTTCGTCGATACGATCCGTTCTTTACGCGCGCTCGCCGCGAGCTATAAGCTCGGCCATGTCCTTATGGGTGAAAACGATCGCCGCATCTCTCTATTACACCGCCTCATCCTACATGCACAGGTAACCGCCCGCTATTCCATTTACTATGGCGAAGGCCGCGACTATTATGATGTGAGCGGACGGACGGCGCACGAAAGTATCTTCAATGTAAATGACGGCAATTACCGTTGTCCCAACTCCCAGCAAGGCTTTTCTCCATTTACTACCTGGACGCGTGGTCTCGCTTGGGCGATGTGCGGCTTCGCCGAAGAGTTAGAGTTTCTTCGCACCGTGCCGGACGAAGAACTCGCCGGGTTTGGCGGGCGCGAGCAGATCGAAGCTACCATGACAAAGGCCGCGGCCGCCACTTGCGATTTCTACATTGATTATTCGCCGGCAGATGGCATCCCTTACTGGGACACAGGCGCGCCGCGTTTGCACCGTTTGGGCGATTGGGCTTCGAAGAAGTCTGATCCGTTCAACTCATTCGAGCCCGTCGATAGTTCAGCGGCTGCCATCGCCATTCAGGGATTGCTGCGGTTCGGCATGTACACCGGCCAGCGGCGTTACTTCCAGGCCGGCCTCACTGTGGCGGATGCACTTTTCGACGATCCCTATCTGAGCACAGATCCGAATCATCAGGGCCTCATCTTACATGCCGTCTATCATCGTCCCAATGGCTGGGATGCAGCACCGGCGCCCGATGGAGTGCCCCGCGGCGAGGCATGTATGTGGGGTGATTATCACGCTCGTGAGGCCGCCTTGTATCTGCTGCGCATGATTGAAAACCGGCCCTATTTGACTTTCTGGAGTGAACCCAAATGATCATCGCAGATCTGGCCGAAATTCCGGGGCGAACCTATCCCGCGAGGCGGCGAACGCAGAACCTGGTGGGCGGCGCAAGCCCTGTTCAAGCCAAGAACTTTTGCATGGGCCACGTAACTCTCGAACCCAATGGCGGTCAGGTCCCATGGCACAACCAGGAACAGGAAGAGGTCTATTACATCCTGGAAGGAACGGGCGAGATGTGCCTGGGCGAAGAGCGCAACATAGTAAAAACGGGCCAGGTGGTCTATATTCCGCCCGGCGTGTTTCATCAACTTACTAACATCGGTTCAACTCCGATGCGCATGGTCTATTGCTACGGCCCTGCCGGAGACGTCGCCCACTGGCGTCAGGAGTTAGACGGCGCCTTACCCAAAGCTGGCGAACAAGCTCCGCCATTACCCGAAGGCGCTCAGCCCCAATGCACCGCCAAGCCGCAGGAGCGCTGATGAGCACAGCCAAAGTTCACACCACCGGCATCATCATGAACGGCGTCACCGGGCGCATGGGTCTGAACCAGCATCTGCGACGCTCCATATACGCCATCATCAAGCAGGGCGGCGTGCGCCTGAGCGAGACCGAAACTATCATGCCGCGCCCTCTGCTTCTCGGCAGAAACGCGGCCAAACTCGAGGCGCTATCGCATGAGTTCGGCGGCCTGCCCTACTCCACTGATCTGGATGCCGCGCTCAGCGACCCGCAGTATTCCATTTACTTCGATGCCCAAACGACCGACCGGCGCGCCGCTGCCGTCCGTAAGGCGGTAGCCGCCGGCAAGCATATCTATTGCGAAAAGCCCATCGCCGAAAATCTCGAAACAGCGTTGGACCTCTACCACACCGCCCAAAAAGCCGGCGTGAAGCACGGCGTCGTGCAGGACAAACTCTGGCTGCCCGGCTTGATGAAGCTGCAAACGCTCAAACAGCTCGGCTTTTTCGAACGACTGCTATCCGTGCGCGGCGAGTTCGGCTACTGGGTGTTTGAAGGCGATATCGTGCCAGCCCAGCGCCCCTCCTGGAACTATAGAAAGGAAGATGGCGGCGGCATCATCATCGACATGCTCTGCCATTGGCGTTATGTGCTGGACAATTTGTTTGGCGCCGTGAAATCCGTTTCCTGCCTCGGCGCTATTCATGTGCCCCAGCGCTGGGATGAGCAAGGCAAGCCATATAAATGTACCGCTGACGATTCCGCCTATGCCACCTTCGAACTCGAAGGCGGCGTCATTGCCCATTTCAATTCCTCCTGGTGCGTGCGCGTCCGCCGTGATGATCTGCTGGCCTTGCAGGTAGACGGAACCAAAGGATCAGCCGTTGCCGGCCTGCGCGATTGCTGGGTTCAACACTATGGATCGACTCCCCGGCCCACCTGGAACCCCGACATCCCGCAGCCCATCGACTTCTTCGAGGGCTGGCAAAAAGTACCCGACCAGACAAACTACGAGAACGCATTTAAAGCCGAATGGGAGCTGTTTTTACGCCATGTCGTCAAAAACGAACCGTTTCGCTGGACTCTGCTCGAAGGCGCAAAAGGCGTACAACTCGCTGAAGCCGGCCTCTCTAGCTGGCAAAAGCGCTGTTGGGTCGACTTGGCCCCGATTTCGTAACCTGGCCCACAAACCGCCCGCCCCACGGGAATGCCCATACAACCCCGCTTCGGCGCAGTTCAATTCCTTTCCGTTTTCAATGGGTTAGCCCCAACCGTATACTGGGCCTAGCCGGGTTAAGCATGCACAAACCAGTCAAATATTTCGAAAAAGCAGTCACCGCTGGCGCGAACGTCGCCTGGCGCGTATTCGACAGCCTCAACCAGATCAACCAGAATCCCTCCTTTACCCCCAACTGGTCGGATAAGCCGCTACTCAAGAGCTATCAGAAATCGAAACCGCCCCTCGGATGGCCGCGTGAAACCGACTCCCTCTGCCCGAGATGCATCCCTGAGATTCGCAAGAAGATTGTCGACGGCGAGATCGATTACAAGATCCTGCTCAATGAGCCCGTCGGTGAAATTAAGGCGAAAATCATCGAGCGCGACGGCCAGATCCTGATGGTCAAGGAGTGCCCGAAGCACGGTTACTTCGAAGACGTAATGTCGATCGACCCTGCCTTTTCGAAGCACCTCGAAGACGTCTTCCCCGGCCGCGACATCCGTGCGCACAATGATGAAAAACTTCATAATCACGGCAGCAGTACCATTACGCACGGGCGCGGCTCGGTTTTGACCATTGACTTGACGAATCGCTGCAATATGATGTGCGACCCCTGCTTCATGGATGCCAATCAAGTCGGCTTTGTCCATGAGCTGAGCTGGGAAGACATTAAGACCCTGCTTGACAACGCGATTTCCATCAAGCCGAGGCGCCAGATGTCGGTGCAGTTTTCCGGAGGCGAGCCGACACTTTCGCCCTACTTTATCGATGCCGTCCGCTATGCCCGGCAGGTCGGCTACAACAGCGTCCAAGCCGCCACCAACGGCATTGAATTCGCCAAGCGGCCGGATTTCTGCAAAGAAGCCGCCGAGGCCGGCCTTCGCTATGCCTACCTGCAGTTCGATGGCATCGGGAACGCCGCCAATTCTCACCGCGCGGTGGGCAATCTCTTCGATGTGAAGCTGCGCGCCATTGAGAATCTCTGGACGGCTGGCGTCGATATCGTTCCCGTAATCACCATCCTGAACGGCATTAATAATGAGCAGGTCGGGCACGTCGTCCGGTTTGCCCTTGATAATCCCAAGAAGATTCCCTTCCTGTCCTTCCAGCCGGTTTCATTTACTGGCCGTGATGAAGGCATCACCGACGAACGCCGCAAAGCGCAGCGCTACACGCTCTCTCACCTGGCGCATGATGTAAAGAATCAGACCGGCATCGGCGAACCCGTGCGCGACTGGTTTCCCATCAGCTTCATGAGCACGTTCTCCGATTTCGCCGACCTGGTCCACGGGCCCGCTGCCGATTGGGGCCAATTGAGCTGCGGCTGTCACCCGAACTGCGGCGTCGGCATGGCGGTCATGTGCGACAAGGAGACGAAAGAATACGTTCCGGTCACCGCGTTTCTCAACGCCGACCAGCTCGCCAAAGACGTCGCGCGCATCAACGATGCCGCGCGCGGCCGCGTGCTTTCAGTCCTGGGTGTGACCCTCGCGCTTCTGCGCAACTACAACCCCTTCATGGCGCCCAGGTACTTCAAGTTGAGCGATCTCATCCAGAAGTTCGACAAGTGCTTCGGCATGTCCAAAAAGGCGGTAACCGGCGGATACGGCAAAGTCAGCGGCGACCGCACCCTCGCCGACATCGAAAAGCGCAGGGCAGACCGCTGGAACTTCCTCTTCATCGCCGGCATGTGGTTCCAGGACCTCTTCAACTATGATTTCCGCCGCACCGAGCAGTGCATCATTCCCTACGCCACCCAGGAAGGCGAAATCTCCTTCTGCGCCTACAACACCGGCGTGGGCTGGCGCAACATCATCGAAAAGATGCACATGACGGCTACGCTCACCAAATGGTACGAAGAGCATGGCCGCCATGAGATCTTCGCGGGCAACAAATCCGTGCCGCTGGCGAGCAAGGAACACAGCCTGGTCCTCGTCGAAGAGCACGTCAAGGCAGACCGCCAGCACGATCTGGAATTGAAGGGCATCGCCAGGAATGCGCGCGAGGAAAAAATGCGCGCGCGCGATGAAGCCCTGAAGAAAAAGCTCGAAAACGAAAAGATGATGCGGCTCTATCGCGAGCACGTTCTCGGCGAAAAGCGGCCGGAAGGCTTTGTGCCACTCGATGGTTTACTTTCCTCCGCCGCCAAGCCGGCTGAAGCGGAAAAGCGCGAAGAAGTTGGGGCCATGGGCGACTGAGGCGCGCTCAGCCCTTCTACTTAAACAAACGGCTCCGGCGCAAACGGGAGCCGTTTCCATTTTCAGCTTGCCCGCGCAAATCCATTCCTGATCAGTTCGTGGTAAGTTATCCCGAGACCTTCTATCGCTGCTGGCCGCGCAACGTGCCGCCACTCGCCGGTAAGCCGTTCGCGCCGATGATCGGGTCGGCAATGGCTAACACGTCGCGCGTTCCGGCCCACGCGCCACCTCGCTATACGACCGCCGCAACGACGCAATCTCGCTGGATGAGACCGAGCGCATTTCGTATTAAGATTGCCCAACGAGCAATACCCCCAGGGAGTGAGATGAGCGACTTCTCACAACCCATACATAATATTAGGTCGTACGCTAAATC
>JAJPJN010000085.1 GCA_021324185.1 Terriglobia bacterium
CGGATAGAGTGCTGCTGGAAGGTATCGGAGTCGCTTCGAAATTGATGAAAAAGAACAGGCGGTGCTTGAAATAGGGAACGAACGGCACCGGAAGCGGGCCGCCGATATTGCCGCCAAAGTCATTTTGCCGCAGCTTGTTGCGCGGCAACCCTCGCGCGTTGTTAAACCAGGAATTCGCATTCAGGTCATCATTGCGAAACTGCTCAAACAGCTTAAAGTGATACTGGTCGGTTCCACGCTTGGTGACTAACTGAATCTGCATGGCGCCATCGCCGGAGGCATCCGCGCCGGATCCCGTAGTCGTCACAGTAACTTCCTGGATGGCATCCAGCCGCGCGGGAGCAAATTCAAAGAAGCTGGTGCCTCCGCTCTTAAAGCGCTGCGAATTATTATTCATGCCATCCAGAGAAATATTCATGGAGGCATTCGGCAGGCCATTGAACGTTCCGGTGCGCCCGCTCGTGTCGTTAATGCCGATATTCTGGTTCCCCGCCATGAGCGTCGCAAACGGGAGGGTGTCCCGCCCACTCAGCGGCAGGTCCTGGATGTCTTTGTTTTCCACCGTTGTGGACACCTGGCTGGAACTGGTTTCCAAAACGGGCGCCACGCCGGTTACTTCCACTTTGTTCGAAATCGATCCCAATTGCAGCGTCACCGGCTGATCGGTAATGCGGGACGCGTCCACCACGATGCCGTTGTAAACGGCGGTTTGAAATCCGGTTACAGTGACGGTGAGCTGGTAAGTGCCCGGCTGCAGTGATAGAAGCGTGTAGCTCCCGTCTTTTTCGGAGGTGACGGTTGTCTCGGCGCCCGTCGCGATATCTCTCGCTACCAGTTTGGCGCCCGGAACCGCCGCGCCGCTCGGATCCGAAACTACCCCACGGATGCGTCCTGTGGGGCTGCTGCTTACTTGCGCAAACAACCCCGGCGACGCCAGTAGGATAAACAGAACTGCGCAATGGCTGAGTTTTTTTAGATACATAATTGGACCACCTGCTGAAGCACGTCTTCCCCTTGGCGGGTGCTGAGCGAGTGCCTCGGATCGAGACACTTTTTTAATTTAGTGGGAGTATAAATCTGGCAGCCTGCCTTGTCAATACCTGTACACGAAATTGTATACAATACGAGGCAGGGCAGCATGATCAGGAAGGAAGCGATGGACAAAAAACCCAAAAAGATCGGTCGCCGCAGCTTTGCCACAATACTGACCGGCGCCGGAGCCATTGCGCCGGCTATGTTTGCGCAACAGGAACAACACGAGCCCGCAGGCCAGAAATCGCCGCCGCCCCCACAAAACAAGCCGGCCGGGCCGCCGAATCCGAACACCAGCCAGCAGCGGCGCGGCACTGTACCCGAGACGCCGCCGTTTCAAGAGACCATCACGTTTACACGAAACGACGTGCCGCCGAAAGTAGAACCATTTCCCATGACCCAAGTCCGTGTGCTGGGTGGGATCTACAAAGATGCCCAACAGTGGAACCAGGGATACATGCAGCGCCTGGGCGAGGACCGGCTTGTCCGGAATTTTCTAATCAATGCTGGGCTGCCTTCCTCCGCCAAGCCGCTGGGCGGTTGGGAAATCGACGTGCCGGGCCGGGCCGGCGAATTGCGCGGCCATTTTACCGGGCACTACCTCTCAGGCGCGGCCCTGATGTATGCCTCCACCGGCGACAAGGACTTCAAGGACAAAGGCGACCAGATGGTTTCCGATCTCGCCAAATGCCAGCAAAAGCTCGGCGGAGGATATCTCAGCGCCTTTCCGACCGAATGGTTCGATCGCCTCGATGCGCGAAAGCCCGTCTGGGCGCCCTTTTACACCATTCACAAAATCATGGCGGGCATGATCGACCAGTATCAGTTCGCCGGTAACAAACAAGCGCTCGAAGTGGTGCAAGGTATGGCCGAGTGGACTGATAACTGGACCGCCTCGAAATCTGAAGAGCACATGCAGCAGATCCTCGAGACCGAATTCGGCGGCATGGCCGAGGCTCTCTATAACCTCGCTGCTCTCACAAATGACGATCGCTGGGCCAAAGTGGGCGACCGGTTCACCAAAAAGCGAGTCTTCAACCCGCTCGCCATGAATATCGATGACCTTCGCGGCCTGCACGTCAACACGCACATCCCGCAAATTATCGGAGCTGCCCGCCGTTACGAAATTTCAGACGACACCCGCTTTTATGATGTCGCCAGGTTCTTCTTCTTTACCGTTTCCACCGGCCGCACTTATGTAACTGGAGGAACCAGCAATAATGAAGGCTGGCTTGCGCAACCTAACCTGCTGGACGCAGAATTCAAACAAGGTATTGCTACCGCCGAATGCTGCTGCGCCTATAACATGCTTAAGTTGGCGCGCCATCTTTATAGCTGGACCGCAGATCCAAAGCTGTTCGACTATTACGAGCGGATCTTGCTGAATCACCGCATCGGCACCATTCACCCGGAGAACGGTCACACGCAGTACTATCTTTCGCTCACGCCGGGCGCATGGAAAACGTTTAACACGGAAGACAATTCGTTCTGGTGCTGCACCGGAACGGGTGTCGAAGAATACTCCAAGATCAACGACAGCATCTACTGGCGCGATGCCCGTGGCGTATACGTCAATCTGTTCATCCCCTCCGAGTTGAACTGGACCGAAAAAGGGTTTCGCCTGCGGCAGGAAACGAATTTCCCCGAGCAGCCCGGCGCCTCATTGCGGGTCACAGTGGACAAGCCTACCCAGCTTTCCATCCGCCTGCGCGTTCCGGGTTGGGCGCCCTCCAGCCCAACAGTGAAGCTAAATGGCAAGCCGCTGGATATCTCGGCTGAGCCCGGCAGTTATCTCACGCTGACCCGCACCTGGAAATCAAACGACCGCATCGACGTGAGCCTGCCTATGGAACTGAACATCGAGCGCATGCCGGATGATCATCACATTCAGGCCGTATTGTACGGTCCGATTGTTCTGGCAGGAGATTTGGGCGATAACGGCCTCACACCGCAGTTAATCACCGGGCCGAATGCTCCGCCCATGCGCCGCTTGCCAATCAATGTCCCAACATTCCGGGCTGCCAATAAGAGCCCTGAATCGTGGATCAAACCCGGCGCGAAGCCACTCGCATTCCAGACCGTGAATCAGGAAACGAACGTTTCGCTTGTGCCGCTGAATTCGTTATTCGATAAGCGCTACGCCGTGTACTGGGAAGTGACTTAGCGGCACTCCTCAGGCTGCGGCGGCGTAATCCGCGCGGCATTCTTATTTAACTGCTCGAGTACTGCTTCGTAGTTGAGCGCATTGCTCCGCCAGTTATCGGCTGCCGAGGTATTGCGATGCTCTGCGATAAAAGAACTTACTCGATTTTCAAATTCAGTGATTGTCGGCCAGTCGCCCGCAACCGGATCCTGAATCGTCGCCTTCCCATCCTGTTTTCCGAATGCCGTGTTGAATGCCGCCGCAAGAAGTTGTTTGGAAAGCAGCGTCGACGCATTTGCTGTCGACGCCGAGCGCAGCCAGGAACGAAGCGCCGCATAAGCAGCATCACCGGCGGGAACCATAAACTGCGATCCGTCATCGTTTACCAAATGCAATTTTGAATTCACTAAGGATTGCCACTCTCCGGCGTGCGCGTTGAGAACCGCCTTGCCGCTGCCCGCCCAATACTTGACATTCTTGCCGCCATTGTTTTTGCTGGCGCACACTTCGCCAAAATCCAGATTGTCAACGCCGCGAACACCGTTCAACGGCACGCTCTGTTGCTTCGTCGTAGTGCTCCAGGCCGCACGCCGCGGCTGAGTCGCTGAAAAGACATAATTCGTATTGCCGTAGACGGGGTCGGATGGAAGCACGGTCTCGAAATTTCCGTTTGCATCAGTGATGATGTCGCCCGTCTGCCCGCCGCTGTACGTAATATGGCGCCCTGCAAGCCCGGGTTCGCCGGCTTCACGTTTGCCGTCGTGATTTAGGTCAAAGTAAATGGCGCCACTTACTTTGGCAGTCATGCAGCCAGGCAAGCGAAACGATCCGATGCGGCTGGTGTAACTTGGGGCGCCCGCCTTGAGATAGTCGCCGACGTACCAGAACGTGCAATCGTCGCTCGGGTCCATAGCAGTTGTGGCGTAATCTTCCCAGCGCAGCGTGTTTGTCTGGGCCGCGGCCCCTTCCGCCAGCACAGTTTCGTGAAACGTCAACTGGCCGGAAGGATCATTTTGCAGCCGCCCAGCAAAGCGCTGCCCCGCATAGTTCGGCGTCCCGCCAAACGAATACCCAATGCCGATACCGCCCTTGCGGTCCATCGCCATACTACCCATCCAGCGATAAAAATTGTCCGGCGCGTACGTGCTTTGCTGATATAGATACGGCGTGCCGTTCTGATCGAGGCGGAACTCATACCAGCGAACCCCGCCGGCTCCCGGGTTCGTATTGATCGAATGCAACGCGACAATCGACTGATGATCGCCGAAATTGCGGTACACCAGCCGCTGCATGATTTTGTCACCCTGTGCATCCAATCTGCGCGTGGCGCCGGGCTGAGACACGCAACTCGTGAGCTGTCCGTTGCAGAGATAGTGATACGGCGCGACCTTGATCTTGATTGCATCGCTTAGCTTCGTGTTGCTCGGGTTTTCCCAATCGACATGGAACTTATAAGCGTAAATAACATCATCTTCAAATTGCTTATGCAGTTGCGTCCCTCCCGCCGCCATGAGAATGTTGGGAACGCCAGGTGGCGGCAGCGTTTGGCCGTCCAGGTCCGCGTTGTTTAGAAAATTCACGCCATCGATGATCACGCACTGCTCGGTTGCCGGCAGTCCTTGTAACATTTTGTTTCGATCTGCCACGCAGGCGTGTTTCTGGATGACCGTATCGCCGGTGCTGGTCGGAATGTAATAACCGTCGGGCCAAATCGCCGGGCGCGGGTAATCCGGAAATAATGTTCGCTTGAATTCGTAACGATAGTAAGGTCCAAGCGGGTCGGGCCCGGTGCTCACCGCGTAGCACATATAGTAAGGACCATTCGGCTCACCGGGCGGGTGCCGGAAAATAGGCAGAACGTACAACCAGCGCTTCGCAAGCTGATCGTAACGGGCCACGGCATCGCCGCTCGTTTGGTGCTCGCACTGCCCGCCGAAACCCGCAAAGATGCTGTTGGTTATGACCGGGCCGTAGAGAACCTTTCCCGTGGTATCAAAGCGCTCGCCTTTCTTGCTGAAAACCGCCAAGCGCGAATTTACGATCTGGACAATGTGATCCGGCCCTACCGCGAGCGTGTTGTCAGACGGATTCCGCCCCGCCGCCGTACCCTGCGGCCCGGAAAAGCCAAAGCCAAGCCCGTCGAAACTGTCGATCAGCGCAGCAGGCGGCCGGCTGCCCTGAACATTCTGCTCTATAGCGGCAGCACCGGGCGGACTTTTGTGTGCATCTGGAAGCTCTCCTTCGTCCTGATGTTGTTGCTGCACCCAGCCGGATTCATTTTCTTCCGCTTCCGGCGGAGCATTGCCGCATCGCAAACAAGATTCCGGAGCATCCCCGGCGAAAGTCCAACTTATATCCACTAACGGTTTTGAGCGATCAAAATGCAACGCTCGAATTACGATTACTCGACTGTTGCGATCGGATGGCGCGAGCTTCCAGCACACGGCCGCCGCCGCACTCAGCGCCACACAAATTACGAAAAAAGTGCGCCGTCCTGGCGTTCGATTAGTCATTGTCTTTGAAATTCGCCGTCTATTGCTTCAGCTTCAGCGCTGCGTCGCTGAGTCCATGCTCCGTGCGCATCTTCTCGATATCCGCAATTTCTATCGGCACGAACGCCGAAAGGTTTTCATATCCGGAATCCGTAATCAGAATCATGTCTTCCAGCCGCATCCCTAAATGCCGTTCCGGAATCTGCATTTCCGGCTCAATCGTGAAGATTTCTCCGGGCTCCAGCGTCGGAGTCGGATTCCGCACATCGTGCACCTCCATCCCGACCGTATGACCTAAGCTATTCGCGCGGCTGTTGCGATAGCGGTCGACAAACTTAGTAGCCGCTTCCTTTATCTGCGGGTCAGTGAATTGATAAGACGCCATAATGGCGTCCATCTTTTTCACCGCATCCTGAATAACGTCGCTTGGCCGCGCATGAGCCCTGATCGAAGTCATCAATGCCTGATACAAGCGCAAATAAATCGTGTAATATTCGCGCTGCCAAGGCGTAAACTTCTTGTCCACCGGAAACACTCGAGTAACATCTGATGCATAGTACTTGTAATCGGGCGCATAATCAAACTGCACATACTCACCGCTTTGTAACTGTGTCGTGTCCTTGTGGTAATGGCTATAAAACGTGTTCGGCCCGGTCGCAATTAGCGCAAAGTACGCGGGTCCATACGCGCCGTTTTTCTTAAACTGGTATTCTGCATCGGCCTGTAGCTCATATTCGAGCATTCCCGGCCTCGCATCCCGCATCGCTTCCATAATGCCCATTCCCGCGATGCGAGTTGCTTGCCGGATAATCGCAATTTCCAGCGCATCCTTTATGCCCCGCATAACATCCAGAATCGGATCCAGATCTTTCACTTCCGATTGCGGTGAAATCGCCTTCAGATGTTCGATAAACGCTTCCTCACGCGACGGGCGGCCATCCCACGGGTCGTTTTTCGTCGCGCGCGCTAACGCCACAGGATCGCTGGACGAAGCTTCCCCCAGCACTTCCGGCCGGAACGGAACATAGATCGTTCGATGCTCCTTCGCAATCTCCTCCACGGCCGCTTTGAAGTCATCGCGCGCGAAAACCGCGTCCATCCCTGTTTTGCGAACCGCTTCATCTCCCGGATAAAGTCCCGGACCGAACATCATCGTCTCGCGCCGCTCGTTCCTCGGATTCAGAAACAACGTCGACTTCCTTGAGCGGCCGTCAATGATCAGTAGTGCCCGCGGCTCAACCACGCCCGTGACATAGAAAAATTGGTTGCTTTGCCGTAGCGCCTGCTCGCCCGGCCGCTCGGTTGTGCCTTGCATAATGGCAACCGCATCGCCGATTTTTTCCATCACGCGCGCCCGTCTTGCCGCATACTCCGCCGGCGGAAACACATCCGTAATCACCGGCTGTGAGAACACCGCCGCGGCCGCAATCACAAAGGCAAGCAGAAACAGCAAACCCCGGTGTCTCACGCGCATCTCCTAACGTGGACGGTTTGCCAGACTCTCGGCAATGAGTCGCCTGGTTTGCTCCAACTCTTCACCCGCCAGCACCAGACGCGGCGGGCGAACACGCTGGTTGCCCATCCTGGCTTCTTCCTGAACCAGCTTGATCAGTTGCACGAATTTCGGCACGGTATCCAAGCGCAGCAGCGGCAAAAACCAGCGATACAGCTCAAAAGCTTCATCGCGCTTGCCCGCCATTGCCAGATCAAACAGCTTCACCGACTCTTTCGGAAACGCGTTCACCAGACCTGCAATCCAGCCCACCGCGCCCGCATAGATCGACTCCACCACCACATCATCCACACCTACGAAAATCCGCAACCGGTCGCCGGCAATGGCGCGCAATGCCGTCACGCGGCGCACGTCAGCGCTCGATTCCTTGATCGCATGCAGGTTCTCATGCTGCTGCAATAACTCGTGTACCTGCGCCGGAAGAAAATCCGTTGTATATGCGATCGGGTTGTTATAGAGCATCGCCGAAAGCGACGTGGCGGAGAGAACAGTGCTGACGTGTGACTTCATCTCGCGCCAATCGCCGATATACACGTAGGGCGGCAGAACCATCACGCCGTGACAGCCGATCGACTCTGCTGACCGCGCAATCGATGCCGCTTCCGACGTGCTGAGAGAAGAGATTCCCGCCACCACATAGGCGCGATCTCCCACTGCTTTCACGCAATGTTCCAGCACCTGGTTCTTTTCTTCGCGCGTCAGCGTCGCGCCCTCGCCTAACGAGCCGAGCGCCACCACGCCCTTGCACCCGTTATCCACTAACCATTTACAGTGCTGTTCCAAAAAACCAAAATCGATCGATAAGTCTTGATTAAAAGGTGTCGTGATTGCAGGAATCACGCCCTGCCACTCTATTTTTTTCATTGCGATGCCGTTATCTCCTCTTCTTCTGATTGCTTTGTAATCAACGTCCCCAGTCGTGCAGGAAACACAGGTGGCCGGACCGATTCCGTTCTCCATCCAAAAAGAAAATCCGCGGCCGGCCCGCACACGCGTCCCTGGCACGGCCCCATGCCGCACCGGGTGTGCAGCTTCGCCACTCGAAAAGATCGCACGCTCTGCAATCGTGCGAACGTCACATCCTCGCACCGGCACACGAACGTGTCCGCTCGCGGAAGCTGCTTCAGCTCAGCCCGTAACGCGAACGCCGTATTCAGCGCGTCCGCAAAAGCCTGCGCCCGCTTCCTCCTGCCGGACAGCTTGCGTGCGCGATGCAGATTTCCCGTGGCCGCGTAGCCGGCGATCTCGCCTTCAACGATCGACAAATCGACGCCACCGATCCCGGTGCACTCTCCCGCGCAGTAAATGTTTTCAATCGAAGTGCGTTGAAGTTCGTCCACGGCCACAACCGCTCCCGACATCCGGCAACCCAGCAGCGCGGCCATCTCCGCGTTCGGATACAGCCCGTACGCAACCGCCGCGTAGTCGCACGCTACAGTCCACGTCTTGCCATCGCGGCGCATAACAACGGCTTCCAGATGCCCATCGCCTTCCGCTCTCTCTATCCAGCAACTCTGTAAATACGGAATACCCAGCAAAGAAAGTTGCAAGCTCGCTGCCTGAGCCAGCTTCCCCGGAGTGCGCAGCAGTTTCACTCCAAAACGAGTAAGTGCGCTGCGCGGCGCCTGCTCGGCAATCAATTTCACCTCCGCCCCGTGCCCCTTGAGGTATGCGGCAACGGCCAGCAGCAGCGGCCCGCTTCCCGCAACAACAATGGTTTTTCCTTCGATGGGCAGCCCGGATTTCGCCATCGCCTGCAAGCCGCCCACGCCCATAACTCCCGGCAGCGTCCATCCCGGAAACGGCAGAAAAATTTCACGCGCACCGGTGGCGAGGATCAGACTTCGCGCAACAATCTCCTCAGCCCCCGCGCCCGTCTCAACCAGCAGCTTCAGCGGATTCGCCTCAGCCGAAACCACACGGCAATTCGCAAGCGTAAATTGCTCGATGCCTTGAAACCGGCGCAGCCATTGTCGCGCTTGCGAACTCGTCTGCGTGCGTTCGCCACCGCGCCAGATCTGCCCGCCGGCGCCCGGATTGTCATCCATCACGATGATCCGTGCGCCCGCTTCGTGCGCGCGAATGGCCGCCGCCATACCTGCTGGACCGGCGCCCAGGATGCCTACATCAGTCCCGGTCATGTGGTCGAAATTCGCATGCCCGGCTGAACAGGTATCTGGCAACTGCGGCAGTGCGGCTGATTATCAATCGTCACGCGGCACTCGAAGCAGATGCCCATCCCGCACAACGGCGCGCGCGGCTCGCCGCTCACCGACGTGCGAAATTGCGTCAGCCCCGCGGCAAATACAGCCGAGGCAACCGACGTCCCCGCGGGCACGCGCATAGTCCGTCCGTTGACGCTGATCTCGACCGTATCAGGCATGCACTGCGTACCGTCTGTCCGGACTGTAAGGCTCGCGCGAAACTTCCGAATCTCTGCCCAGCACTAAATCCGCCAGCAGCCGCGCCGTCGCCAGTGAGGTTGAGATTCCCAAACCTTCGTGCCCGGTGGCAAGATATACGTTTCGAAATCCGGGGCACGCGCCGATCAGCGGAACTTTATCCGGCGTCGCCGCGCGAAATCCCGTCCAGGTGCGAATGGCAGACATGCGCGCCAGCGCCGGCATGTATTCCACCGCGCGCTGAAGCATCCGGCTTAGAATCGGCGCCTCAATCCGCGGGTCCTCCGCGCCATATTGTCTCGACGAACCAAGCAGAATCTGCCCTGTAATTCGCGGCTGCGCGTTGAACGCCACTGAATCCGCCGTCAGCGAATGCGCGCTCTTCAGATAGCCCAACTCGATCAGTTGATGCCGCAGAAATCCCGGATACCGATCCGTAATTAACAGGTGGCCTTTGCGCGGCCGGACCTCTATTTCCGGAATTAACTGTGAAATCGCCGCGCCGGTGGCCAGAACCGTCAACCCGGCAGGAATCTCGCTGCCATCTTGCGTCCTCACGCCGCCATCGGACACCAGAGCGGCTTTCGTTTCTAAAAACGTCTCGATTTGCGCCGCGCCCGGCCACTCGACAAAATATTTTGCCGCGCAAGGCGGATAGCAGACGCTGTCTGCCGGCATAAGCAGCCCACCCGCCAAGCCTGGCCGCAAATTGGGCTCTGCCTCGTAGAGCTGCTTCGCATCAAGCGCCTCCACCGGAATACCGCGTTCCGAATAAAAGCGATACTTGCGCTCCACCTCCTGCATCTCCTCACCATCCGCCGCAACCCACAACGAGCCGCACGGCAAATACTCGGCGTCCGCCGGAAGCTGTTGCGACAGATCACGCCACAGTTTTTGTGAGTAACTTGTCAGCGCAAATTGAGCATCCGAATCGTCCATCACGGCCAGATGGCCCATCCCCGCCGCCGTCGCGCCTCCGCCAATCACATCGCTTTGCTCGCAGATGGCGACACGCAATCCGGCGTTTGCGAACTCGCGCGCGCAGGCCGCCCCCACAATGCCCGCGCCTACCACAAGCACATCAAACGAGCGCGCCTTCCGGCCTCCTGCTTCCGCCTTCTCTCCTACCAACTGCCCCTCTCGCCCAGACTGTCGATCACCGCCGAGAGGCGCTGAACCCCGTTCTGCCAGTTCACCTGCAACCCTCGTTCTGCTTTATTCGGGTCGCCGCTCGCCAGCGCTTTAATAATGTCGTTGTGCTCCGCTACCGATTCATCCAGCTTGTCCAGAATCGCCCCCGCATACAGCCGCCAATACCGTTCCGCCTGCGGTTGAATCGTTTGGTGAATGTCGCGCAGGCGAGGGCCCGCGCTCGCTTCCATAATGATGCGGTGAAAATTGAGGTCTAACTCGAAAATCCGGTTCGGCTCCGAGCGCTTCGCACGGCACAAATCTGCCAGCGCGCGGTTGATCTCTTTCAGCTCACGAACAATCTTCGTGCGCGTTTCGGCCGGCAACTGCGCTGTCTGCCGCGCCCCTAAGCCCTCCAGATGCGCAATAATCGCGTACAGTTCGCGCGCATCTTCCTTCGTCAAAGGAGCCACAATCATCCGGCTCTTATTGCCCTTGCCGGTCGAAACCACGTAACCTTCGCGCTGCAGCCGGTGCAGCGCGCCGCGCACCGGCGTACGGCTGAACCCCAGCCGGTCCGCAATATCCGCCTCGATCATCCAGGTCCCCGGAGACAGCCGTCCCCGTACAATCATTTCCCGGAGATTAGTGAATGCCTGTTCCTGGCTGTTGCTGCGGGGCGCTTTCGGTTCCTTTGGTTTGTGGCTGTTGTTCCTGCGAGCTGCACCGGGCATCGTATTCTCAACGAGAATGATACGTCAGCACTTATTGTATACAGTCTCGTATACTGAAGCTGCTTATTGTGCCCGCGGTGCTTTCGTCGTCGAATCCCTCACCACCAGTTCAGGATCCACCACAATCTCCCGGTCTGCCGCCGCCTGATGAGCCGTCGCAATCAGGCATTCGCAAATCGTGTGCCCGATCTGATCGCGAGGAATGTGCAGCGTCGTGAGACTCGGCGAGCAAAATTCGGAAATCTTGATGTTGTCGAAGCCGGTCACCGAAATATCTTCCGGCACTCGCAGACCTCTATCCCGCAGCTCCCTGAGCGCCCCCACAGCCATAATGTCGTTGACGCAGATAATCGCTGTCGGACGGTAGCCGGTCGCAAGCAGGCTTCGCGCCGCCTGGCGGCCGCCTTCAAGCGAATCCCGGTTCGCGCTCGACTTCATCTCCATCTGCGGGCTGAACGCCGCCACCACATCCTTCACGGCTTGCAGCCGTTCGTGTATCGGACCCAGAGCGGAATGGTGCCCAATAAAGCCCACCTTCTGATGACCCAGATTATGCAGGTACTCAACCAGTTTTTCGATGCCCTGGCGATAATTCACCCGGATGTTCGTAATGTTGCGGCGCGGCGTTCCCACATCGTAGAAGACCACCGGGACCGATCCGCCCGATAAATCATCGATCAGCGCGGGCTGCATCTCCGAAACAATAATCGCCAAGCCCCCCACGCGCCGCTCCAGCATGAGCCGTACGGACGTGAAAAGCTGCTCCGGATCATAGTCCGTATTCGCGACGATTACCTCGTAACCGCGCGCATGCGCATCGCCTTCCACCGCTTTATAAACGTCAAAAAAGAACGGGTTTTCGAGGTTGGAAACGATTACACCAATCGTCTTGCTCTTCCCTCCGGCCAGCGTCCTGGCATGCAGATTCGGGTGATACCGGAGTTCCTTAATAGCTTTGAGGACACGCGCGCGCGTCTTTGGATTGACGACGCTCGAATTATTTAAGACTCTGGAGACCGTTGCAATAGAAACGCCGGCTCGGGCCGCCACGGCTTCCAGTCGCATGAATCCTCATTGTAAGCACTTGCAGCTTCGAGGTCAGTACGTGAAGTTAGTGCATCCGGCGGCTATAAAGAGACGTGTTTGCTTTCCATATACCCATCAGGTTCCGGGCCGCTCGCGCCCAATCAACAGTCGGCGCGGCGTGGAGTGCTTGGGTTTCAATTCGGCCAAAATCTGGGAAGTACTAGTACTAAAGCCGGTTGGGGGGCTTGAATTTTTGAAAAAGCGGATGTATTTTTCTGTTGTCAAAGCTTTCAGACAGTTTATTGGCTGAAAGATGGCATAAATTGGCCGCGATGGAGATTTTATGCCAATTGTGTCAGAAACGGGCCGCTCCCGGGTCTTATCCCACCAGATTGAAATCGCTACAAACGTCGCGACTCTTATCGTTGCGATTTTGTTGTCGGTGGTGCTAGCTAAGAACTACCTTTTCCCCGCCGCCACACCCGTACGAAGTGCGGCCACAATCCGCCCGACCGATCTGGTAACTTCCGGTACTAATTTGGCTAAACGGCTTCCTGACGTTAGCTGGAATAGAAATGGCCGGACTCTTGCTCTTGTGCTTTCGACTCACTGCCATTTTTGTACTGAAAGCGCGCCGTTTTTCCGGCAGATACGGTCAAGCGTCGGTAAGGATATCAAATTAGTTGGCGTGCTGCCGGAGCCAGTAGCGGAGGCCGAGTCGTACCTGAATCGGGAGGGCGTACACCTCGATGAGGTGCGGCAGATCTCGCTGGACAAGGTAGGCGTGACAGGCACACCCACCATGCTGCTTGTGAACAAGAACGGGATTGTGACGCAAGCGTGGGTCGGAAAGCTTCCTGTCGACAAACAGGATCAGGTTCTGAAGACCATTGGATTTCATTCTTCAGGGCCAGGCACGAAGACCCAGATGGCGCGAAACGCAAGTAGTCATTAGGTAGAGAGCGGAAAACCGCAAGGGCCTGAAACCAATTTTGAGGAGGGCTGCATATGACTTCGAGGTGCCGTAGAGGCTCGCTCTTGCCTCTCTCGTGCACGATTTGGATTCTGTTGGGAGTTGCCGGAAGTGCCACCGCTCAACTTAGTAACAATGAAAAGCTCGTCCGCTGTAATGACCCCGCGCACATTACCGACGCGGTTATGATCAGCGATATTTCGGTAGCCGGTAAGACTATCGAATGCGGTCTATTTATCAAGCCCCCCGCCGTCGTACAGCCAGTTAGCCCGTTTCAGGCTAGCAGCGATTGGCTTCAGCAGATGACCATTTCGCTCATCAACAGAACTAACAAGACGATCGTGTTTGGCGCGATAGAGTTGGTTTTCCTAGACACAGGCGACTGCCGCAGTTTGCCTTGCACGGCATATCCGATTCATTTGGGTCAAATGCCCGCAATGGATGCATATGACGGGAGAACTGGCTTGCCCCTCAAGCCGGAGCAGCCGGAGAGGGCCGCGTTGGACTGGAAGCCCGGGCAGACGATTACGATCCATGTAAATGATTATTTTGCGCAGATTGAGGGGGTTCTGTCGAGGAGCATGCCCGTGACGGCCGTTGCGAAGGTGGCCGTACATATTGGTCCCTTCTTCTTTGAGGACGGTATGAGATGGTCGCTCGGAAGGTATTCAGTTCCAGACGCGGAGCACCCGGGCAAATTCAAATATCTTCCCGCCGATTACTTTCCGGGGAGAAGAGGTAATAATTGGCCTCCCGGGTATAACCAGTAAGGAGTTCTTCCGTGTCAGGAATCAGCCGGCTTTTACGGGTGTCGGTCCTTGCTATTTGCGCCGTTTGGCTCATACGCACACCAGCCGTTCATGCGCAATTCGGTGGAACGTGCATCAATCAGTTTGAGACAGGAAACGGCACACCGTGCTTTCTTTGTTGTCCGAGTCAGCCCCAGGACAATAACATAATCCAGGGAATTATCGACGCCTCGCAGGGCACCCAGAGCGCCGATTACCGACGCGCATACTGCGGAGGAGGCACCTGCAACGGCGGCGACTGCGGAAACGTGGACTATTCCGTGGCGGTCGAGGATGGAACTTGCTGTTTTCCCTCCGGGAGGTCCTGTACTAGTCAGGGGCAATGTTGCAGCGGATTAGTTTGCCTTTATAACGACACATGTGGTGTTTGTACCCCTCTTGGCGGCGCCTGCAGCGATCCCCGCGCTTGCTGTAGTCAAGAGTGCGAGACCGGCACGTGCGTAACCTGCCTTTCCAATGGCCAATATTGTGCTTTCGATTCAGACTGCTGCAGCGGGTTCTGTGGCGATAATCTTCAGTGCTGCCTCGGTTATGGACAATTTTGTACTGAGGATTCAGATTGCTGCTCCGGTAATTTCTGCTACTATAACCCTGATACTGGCCAAAGTAGGTGCTACCCGGTTGCCTAGCACTCGGCTTGTGGCGGCTAAGTTAACTCCTCAGGGAAACTCGGAAACGAATCGGGAACTGTCTCTCGCTAGGTGCCGGAACTGATGGTTTTCGGCTGTACTTGATCGCCGCTCTCCCCGCAGTTGTCCTGTAACCCTGTGAAGTTTTAGCTCCGATGCTACGAGGTCGGAATTGAGAGCTCGGAGAGCCCGTCGGGGTATAAATATCTCGCCTTGAGTCCCGGCCAAACAGTTTGGTCCAGCGCGTGGCGGCCCGGCGCAGGCTGGCGCCTGCCCCACAAACTAAGCTCAATCGACTATCGAAATGTCCAAAGTCAGACGCAGGCGAAACCGCCTGCTTTCCCGTGTCGACCAATCATCGCTTGGCTGCCGGGCTTAGAAGAATTCAAGGCAGTGTAATACAAAGGTGAATTGAAAGCGCTTTCAAATTGTTGCTATTCTGGCTACACCCCCCTGATATGAAACGCCCTGTCCTGCTGGTCCTTGCCCTGTCCGCCGGGATCTTCTGCCTGCGCGCAGTAAATCTTCAATCGCCCCCGCCCGCTCCAGCCCTCGAATCGCCCCCACACGATTACCCCATCAAGCCCGTCCCCTTCACCTCCGTCCACGTGAACGACACTTTCTGGGCGCCCAAAATCGAAACTAACCGAAAAGTCACCATCCCCTATGCTTTCGAACAGTGCGAGCGCACCGGCCGCGTCGAAAATTTTCACCGCGCCGCCGAGGCCTTGCGAGGCGAGCCCAACGATGGCAAACTCCCCGGCTATCCGTTCGACGACACCGATATCTACAAAATCATCGAGGGCGCGTCCTACACGCTAAGCGTCTATCCCGATCCAAAACTGAAAGCGTACGTCGACAGCTTAATCGCCAAAATCGCCGCCGCGCAGGAGCCGGACGGCTATCTCTACACCGCCCGCACCATCAATCCCAAGGCGCCGCATAAGTGGTCTGGCCCGGAACGCTGGGAATTGGAAGAGGTCAACAGCCACGAACTCTACGATGCCGGCCACCTCTATGAAGCCGCCGTCGCCTACTATCAGGCCACCGGAACTCGCTCTCTGCTCGATATCGCTCTCAAGAACGCTGACCTGCTGTGCCGCACCTTCGGCCCGGGTAAAAAGACCATCTGGCCCGGCCACCAGATCACCGCAATGGGTCTGGCGAAGCTCTATCGCGTCACCGGCGATCAAAAATATCTCGATCTCGCCAAATTCCTGCTCGATGTTCGCGGCCAGGGCCAATACGGCGGCCGCGAGTACAACCAGTCGCACCTCCCCGTCGTCGAGCAAACGGAAGCCGTCGGGCACGCCGTGCGCGCCACCTACATGTACTCCGGCATGGCAGATGTGGCCGCCATGACCGGCGACACCTCGTATATCAAAGCCATCGATCGCATCTGGGAAAACGTAGTCGGCAAAAAACTCTACATCACCGGCGGCATCGGTTCCACCGGAGCCGGCGAAGCCTTCGGGAAAAACTATGAGCTCCCGAACATGACCGCCTACAACGAAACCTGCGCCTCAGTAGGCAACGATTTCTGGAATGAGCGCCTCTTCCTGCTCCACGGCGACGCCAAGTACGTCGACGTTCTCGAACGAACGCTCTACAACGGCCTCATCTCCGGCGTCTCGCTCGACGGAAAAACATTTTTCTATCCGAATCCGCTCGAATCCAATGGCCAGCATGAGCGCAGCCCCTGGTTCGGCGTCGCCTGTTGCCCCGGTAACATCACGCGCTTCATGGCCTCCGTGCCCGGCTACATGTACGCCCAGCAAGGCAATACGCTCTACGTCAACCTCTACATCGGCAGCAAGGCCGAAATCAAAATGGATGGCGGGCGCGTGCTCAACCTCACCCAGGAAACGCGTTATCCCTGGGACGGCGCCGTCAAACTCACCGTCGATCCCGATCGCGCCGGAACATTTGATATCAAAGTCCGCATCCCCGGCTGGGCCCGCAATGAGCCGGTTCCCAGTGATCTCTACCGCTTCGTTTCACCCGTTAGTGAACAGGCGCAAGTCAGCGTAAACGGGCGCCGTGTGCCTTTGACGCTCGATAAAGGCTACGTCAGCCTGAACCGCACCTGGAAACGCGGTGACGTGATTCAAGTGAATCTGCCCATGCCCGTCCGGCGCGTGCTGGCCAATGAGCAGGTCGCGGCAGATCGCGGCCGCACAGCCATTGAGCGTGGCCCCATCGTGTACGCGGCCGAATGGGTCGACAATCCCGGCGGCAAGGTGCGCAATCTGATGCTCCCGGAAGACGAAAAGCTCAGCGCCGAATACCGGCCCGATCTGCTAAACGGCGTCACGGTCGTGCGCGGAAAAGCCATCGCCCTGGCCTATGCGCCCGACGGCAAAATTGCCAAGCACGAACAGGAATTCACCGCCATTCCCTATTACGCCTGGACCAATCGCGGCCGCGGCCAGATGATCGTTTGGCTCCCCTGTACCGAATCCGCCGCTAAACCAACGCCCTTGCCGACGCTCGCAACCGGCGCCAAAGTGACTTCCTCCGGACGCAAGAATCCCCGAGCCGTCAACGATGGGGAAGAGCCCAAGTCTTCGAGCGACGCCGATTCCTACTTCGATTGGTGGCCGAAAAAAGGCTCTACCGAATGGATTCAGTATGACTTCCCGAACGCCGTCACGGTAGCCGAATCCGAAGTCTACTGGTTCGACGATACAGGCCGTGGCGAAGTGCGTGTCCCGGAAAGCTGGCGCATCCTCTATCGCGAGGGCGACGAATGGAAGCCGGTCGAAAACCTCGGCCAGTACGGCGCCGCGAAAGACACCTACAACAAGGTCGAATTCAAACCGGTCACCACTTCCGCTCTGCGCCTCGAAGTGCACATGCAGCCAAACTGGTCGGCCGGCGTCGAAAAGTGGAAAGTCCGATGAGCGGCGATTCTTCTGCCTTCGATCGCCGCGCCTTCCTCAAAGGCGCAATCGCTGTTTCCGCCCTCACCGCACAACCATTGCCAGCCGCACAATCACAAACCGCCCTGGAGCCGCTCGACGGCTACACTCTCCTCGCAACCTTTCGCCAGGATTCCACCGAATGGAAGGTCTATGAGGATCTGCGCGCGCGCGATGGCGCTCTCGTGTTTGCATCGCCGCAGCGCCGGCGCGTTCTCGCCAAAAGCGCCGATGCCACCTTCGCGCAAGCCAATCCGCCGTTCCTGGGTCTCGACATCAAAGACATCGGCATGGCCGGTCCCGATCTTCTCGCAGATAAACTGCTCGCCCACGGCGATCCCGATCCCGAAGAGGTGCGCGCCGCTGCCCCGCCGCTTGGCTCGGCCATCGTCTCCAATCGTCCCGGCTTTCGCCCGTCCTGGAATACGTTTGTCGGCACAAAAGAATGTTCCGACACCATGCCCGTCTTTCCTGCCGGCAACACGCGCACCTACCATCCCAATCAATACTTCCCGGAACTCACGCAGGCGCTCGCCGAAAAGCGCTTCGAAGGTCTGTTGGGCGGTTGGATGCCCGTAGTCCGGAAAGTCATGCCGCTTTCCGAAACCAGCTACTACGAACTCCTGATCTTCGGCGATGTCGAGGCGCACGATCGTTTCATTGTGCAGACGTGGCACAGGACGGCGCTGGTTGAAAACGGTGCAATCAGGAAGGTAGTCTACGGCTACAGCTACCCGGCCTTCCCTCCGGCTCGCCAGGATCCGCAGCCCCAGGAGTTTTATCGCGCTTTATTCGTTTTCGCCGATTATTGGGACCGCCAGCTCGCCGATCTTTCGCCCATCTCCATTCCCGTCGGCCGCTGGGCCAACATGACCAAGTATGCCTTCGCCAAAGAGCTCATAGTGCGTCCGGGCGGCGTCTATCCGAAATATGGCGCCGTCGACCGCGACTATTACGGCTCTGAATACGACGGTTTCCAGGACATCTTTACCAGCGCGGTTTACACCAACCTGGAATGGCATCGCTTCGAGCAGGCCAGGCTGACCATCGACAATTACTTCACCGATTTCGTCGATTCCAAAGGCGCCGTCAACATGCGCGGCCCGGAGACGGCGCAGTTCGGCCTCACCCTTTCATTGCTTGCCCGATACTTCAACTACACCGGCGACAAAGCGCTTCTTCAGAAACATGCCGGCAAAATCGAGGCGACTGCCAATCTGCTGCTGGCGATGCATGACGAATGCCTCAAGCTGCCCAAAGACGACCCCGGCTATGGTCTGATTCATGGCTGGAGCGAGTCGGATGCATGCTTGGCGCCGCAGCCCCAAACCTGGTGGCAGCCTTACTTCGCCAACAGCGCCTTCACCGCGCGCGGGCTCAGCGACCTCGCTCGCATCTGGAGCAGAATTGAGCCGGCGCGTGCAGCCGGCCGCGTTCCCGAGTGGAATCGCAGAAGCAGGCAGCTCCGCGAAACCGTGGTGGCGAGCATCCGCGCCAACGTCCGTCGCGATAGAAACCCGCCTTATATCGGCCCGCTGCCCGGCACAAAACTGACGTTTCGCGAATCCATGGCGGCCGAGCATCCCAGCCCCCAGCAATGGCCTCACCGTCCGTACACGGAGTTGCTGCAAGCCGATGTCCTTCCGCCTGACCTCGCCAATACGGTAATCAACTGCATGCGCGCTTACGGCGCAACGACATTAGGCGTTGTCGCAAATGTCGGCCGCCCCAATCCGAACGGCCGCGCCATTCTGGGTTTTATTTCCTACGGATATGCCCAGGCGCTGCTGCGCTTGGATCGCATCGAAGAGTTTCTCCTGTTCCTGTACGCGCACGGTTTTCATGACCACACGCCCGGTAGCTGGACTGCCGGCGAGGTCGCGGGCATCACCGGCGGCGCCGCGCTGTTTTGCATCCCGGCGCAACAGACCATCCCGCTGCTGGTGCGCTGGATGCTGGTGCTCGAAGATTCCGATGACGACCGCCTCTATTTAGCTAAAGGTGTTCCCCGCGAGTGGCTCGCCTCGGGCCAGGAAATTCGCATCGATCGCGCGCCCACCCGCTGGGGCGATGTCACCTTGTCGTTGCGTTCGGATCTGAACGCCAAACGAGCCAACGCGCAGGTATCGTTTGCCGGAACAAATTTGCCGGTCGAGGTCCAGGTCAAATTTCGGCTCCCGTCCGGTACCGCGTTGCAAAGCGCCAGCGTGAATGGGAGCGCCGCGCAACTCGCTCAGGACCGTCAGACAGTAATTTTTTCACCCGCCAAAACCAAACAGTTCGAAATCACCGGCCAGATCGCCTAACCTCAAGCGCCGCCCTTGGGCTTCCCGAGTTAATAATAGACAAATACTATTGACTTCGCCAAAAAAACACTAAATTTTCTTTAGTTCGTCAGCATTTCCGGCTGTGAAACGACGCAACTGGCCGATTGGAGGATCTATGCCAATCATTGCAGCAACTGGCCGCTCCGGATTTCTATCCCGTTCGATTGAAGTCGCTGCCAGCCTTGCAACCCTCGTTGTTGCGGTTTTGCTCTCCGTTGTGCTAGTCAAGACTTACCTTGCTCCGGCGCCCTCGCCGCGAATTACCGGTTCAGTGCGACCGGCCGATCTTGTAGCGCCCGGCACAAATCTGGCTAAGCGAGTGCCTGACATCGACTGGAACAAGCACGGTGGCACCCTTGTTCTCGCTCTCTCCACGCACTGCCATTTTTGTACGGAAAGCGCGCCGTTTTTCCGGCAGATAAAGGAACGCATCGGAAAAGACGTGAAACTGGTCGGCGTACTACCCGAGCCGGTAGCGGAAGCCGAATCGTACCTCAGCCGCGAGGGCGTCCAACTCGATGAGGTTAGGCAGATCCCACTGGGCAAGGTAGGAGTAACAGGGACGCCACCCATGCTGCTCGTGAACAGCAAGGGGATTGTGACCCAAACGTGGGTTGGAAAACTGGCGCCCGATAAGCAGGAGGAAGCGCTGAAAACTATCGGCGAGGTCCGCGCGAATAAAAGTTGAGGCGCCCTATGATTCTCCGAGTTCTTACGGATAAATGCCGGTCCCCCAAGGTCTTTTTCAGGGCATGTCTGGTGCTGGGGATAGCCGGAGCCGTCCTCGGAGAACAGGCTGGCCAGAAACTCGTCCGGTGTGACGATCCGGCCCAGATCACGGACGCGGTAATGATCAGTAACGTCTCGGTTGCCGGCAAAACTGTGGAGTGTGGATTATTTATTAAGCCTCCTCTCGTCATACAGCCGGTCGCCCCGTTCCCGGCCGGCAGCGACTGGCTGCAGCAGATGACCATTTCGCTTATCAATCGGACGAACAAAAACCATCGTCTTTGGCGGAATCATCCTTCACTTTCCAGATACCGGAGACTGCCGGTCTGTACCTTGCGTCGGGGCAAACCTTTACTTTGGCCGAATGCCCGAGATCGATGCATACGACTTGAGAACCGGCCAGCCTCTCAAGCCCGAACTTCCCGAGAGACCACCACTCGAATGGAAGCCTGAGCAAACGATTGTGCTCCATACGAACGACTATATAGAGGAGCTTCAGGTCGACCTTTCCAACCACCTGCCAGTGACGGCCCTAACTAAAGTGGACATCCATCTCGGGTCTTTTTACTTTGACGATGGAATGAGGTGGAACCTGGGCAGGTATTCTGTCCCGGATCCGGAAGATCCCGGGAAATTCAAATACCTCCCCCCTGGCTACTTTCCAGGAAAACGGGGCCAAAACTGGCCTCCCGGATACAACCAGCAGATCAGCAAACCAGCAGGCCGGTAAGGAGTTCCCCCGATATGAAGGCATTAACTAATCTGTTAAGGCTCACCGTCCTTGCTGCCTGCGCAACGTGGCTTATGACGCGCACGACGATAGTGCATGCGCAGATTTACGAATGCCCAGAATATGAAGGGCAGAATGGCAATCCATGCACTAGTTGCTGTAGGGGTGGCACTGAGCAGCAGAATGTATACACCGGCTTCATCCTCTCGGGGCTGTTGCGGTACCGGCGACTACTGCGTACCCCAGGGCGGCTACTGTGGCGGCGACTTTGATTGCTGCTCCTTCGACTGTCAGGGTGGCATATGCCAATAGCGCGCAACACCCGCCGTGAGCTGGTGTCGCTCACGACAAGTGCCAAAAGCCCCTGACCGCGGCTCAGATTTGAAAGAATTAATACGGACCCTATGATTTTCCGATCGCTTAAAGACCCATTTTCGAAGGTCTTCTTCAGAGCGTGCCTGGTGCTTGGGATAGCCGCAACCGCGTTCCCGCAGCAAGCTGGCCAGAAAATAGTCCGGGTAATGCAAGCGGCGCAGATTACGGACGCGGTAATGATCTCCGATGTTGCCGTTGCCGGAAAAACCATCGGTGACCAAAGTCTTCAGCAATATATTTCCCTTGACTCCAGCAACTTAACTTCTCTATCCGCCCGAACCCGGTACACCCCCGCCCAATAATTCCATCGTGAGCCCGCAGCTTTTTTGTGGGGTCGGGCTTTCCAGCCCGCCGTCGCCTTTCCAGGCGGCGCACAGCTCAGGAGAACTAAATTTATGGCAACCGCCAAACAGATCGCGGCCAACCGCCG
>JAJPJN010000113.1 GCA_021324185.1 Terriglobia bacterium
GAAAGCGACGGCGCCAGACCGCTTCCTGAATGGTTTCGAGCAGATCGTCTGTCTCGAGCTCCTGGATGGCGAGTTCGGCGTCCCGTGTAACGCGGAACAGATCGGCCTGCACGATCTCGGTTTCCGGGAACAGGTGGCGGAGATTCGCGATGATCACATTCTCGAGCCACACGAAAACGGTTTCTCCAGCGCGCGAAGGAACGGAAACCAGTTGCGGCAGTGAATCGGGCACCTTCACGCGCGCAAAGCGTTCCTGGTCATCGCCGTTGCTTACTGTGGCGGCGATGTTCAGGCTGAGGTTGGAGATATGTGGAAACGGCCGCGCCTGATCGACGGCCAGAGGCGTCAACACCGGATAAACGATGCGATGAAAGTAGTCGTCGATGGCCTCGCGCTGCTGCGCGTTCAACTCGTCGAGCTCGAGGATGTAGATGCCGGCATCGCGCAATTCGGGCATCAGGTCGTCGCGCCAGAGCCGGTATATTTCACTCGAGATGCCGGTGACTTCCTGCCGGATCAGCTCGAGCTGTTCGCTCGGCGAACGCCCGTCCATGCTGATTTCGGTAGTCCGGGTTTCGATCTGTTGCCATAGCCCGGCGACGCGCACCATAAAGAACTCATCCAGATTCGAGCTCAGGATTGCGACGAATTTGACGCGCTCCAGCAGCGGCGTGGAAGGGTCCTCGGCTTCTTCAAGCACGCGCCGCTGGAAGGCAAGCAGGCTGAGGTGCGGGTTGAGGTAGAGTTGCGGGTCGTCGAGGCGCGGGGTGTGCAGCGCCAGCGCGGGCGCAGACGGCGCGCGCGCAGAACGCCTTTTCGACGAGCGGCTGGATGGCATAGCCTTTGCGGCGGACAATCTCTACTGTAAAACGGCGCGTTTGCGGGATTTACGAGCTTTGGTTGGAACACACCTGCTTGTTACAATCGGAGTGCGGGGTGGAGCAGTCAGGTAGCTCGTTGGGCTCATAACCCAAAGGTCGCAAGTTCAAATCTTGCCCCCGCAACCAACCCCCCGTCGCATCGTCATGAGCTGCCACTTCTGAGGCGTCCTGTGCGCGAACCAAATCGAAGCCTGGAGAGCGCCGCAATAATCCGCGGATGATGTCGTTATCGAAGGAGTGAGCTCCGAAGAAATGGTAGGGGCGACAGGAATCGAACCTGTGACCCTCAGCTTAGAAGGCTGATGCTCTATCCGACTGAGCTACGCCCCCACTCGTTTTCAGTCTACTTCGACGCTGAGCGCACTAGCTGTAAGTGACTGACATCACCTGGGTAAATTGCGCATTGTGCAAGTAACACACGCTGATGCCGCCAGTCCAAAAGATAGGAGCGTTTGCATGGGAAACTATGCCTGCAAACGCAGGAAGTAAGGAAGTAGAGGTACGTATGACTGAAGTAATCACTGACGATGCAGCGGCTCCGGTGCTATGGAAACGCGTTTCCTGGCCGGCCATTTTCGGCGGCACTCTGGTGGCTCTTGCCACGGAGTTGCTCTTTGTGACATTTGGAGTATTCATCGGGTTCCTGATTGCGAATCCCGGTGGTATAGAGACCTGGAGCGAAATCTGGTATTTGACCACATGCTTCATTTCGTTGCTTATCGGTGGATGGGTAGCAGGGCGAACGGCGGCGGTAGGCAGCCCTCGCGTGCATGGAGCGGTGACGTGGGGCCTGACCACGCTCGCTACATTTCTCATCGCGCTCTGGATGTTTTGGGGTGTTGTGAGCGCCTCGCTTACTGCCGTTCGGACCACAGTGGCTGCAACGAACAATGCGGCAGCATCCGCCGCACCGGTCGCAGCAGCGGAAGCCAATACATTGCAGCGGCAAGCAGCGGCAGCCGTTAACACGGCAACTCAAAACTCAGCGGCGGTAGGTGACATTCTGACGACCGACGGCACCTGGGTGTCCGGAATTATGTGGGGCGGAATCTTTCTGGGATGTATCGCCTCATTGGTGGGCAGCACTTTGTCAGGCCGGCAAACCTCGGTACTGCGCACGTATTCATCTACTACTACGGCCAGAACAGCGACTGCTTAAGATCGCTGGCCGCTATCAATCACCACCAGCAGATCGTGTGATTCCACGCTGTCGCGTGGGCGCACCGTAATTTCTGTCACAACTCCGGAGACCGGCGCGTAGACGCTGGTCTGCATCTTCATCGCTTCCATGACGAGCAGCGGCTCGCCTTCCTTCACGTGTTGATCCTGTTTGACGTGAATGGAGGTCACGGCGCCCGGAATCGGCGCGCCCACTTCGCCGCGCTTTGCGGGGTCGGCCTTGCGGCGCGATTGCACGGCTTGCTTAATCGACTTGTCGCGAACCTCTACTTCACGCGGCTGCCCGTTTAACTCGAAGAACACGGGCCGCATTCCGTCGGCTCGCGGCTCGCCCACTGTCAACAGCCGCGCGATGAGCGTTTTGCCCGGCTCCAGATCAATGGTGACCTCTTCGCCTTCTTTCAGGCCGTAGAAAAAAGCGGGCGTGGGCAAGACATCCAGATCGCTGTAAGTGGCGCGCGCAGCGGCGAACTTTGTGAAGACGTCCGGATACATCAGGTAACTCATTAAATCGGTGCGGCTGGCAGATCCTGTTTCGGCCGCAAGCCGGGCAGCGGCCGCGTCTAAATCAACCGGCGGCAGCTCAGCGCCGGGACGGCCTGTCCTCGGCTTCTGGCCGCGCAAGATGATCTGCTGCAGCTTTGGCGGCCAACCGCCTTCCGGCTGCCCGAGCCCGCCCATGAACATGTCCACTACTGAATTCGGCAGCGTGAGCGTATGATTCACCGGCAGCTCTTCCAGATCGCGCACGGTCATGCCGCGAGAAAGCAGAAAGATGGCCAGGTCTCCGACGACTTTGCTTGACGGCGTGACCTTGACGATGTCGCCGAATGCCATGTTGACATCTGCGTACATGCGCGCCAGTTCAGGCCAGCGCGCGCCTAAGCCCATGGCTTCGGCCTGTTCTTTCAGATTGGTGTACTGGCCGCCCGGCATCTCGTGGATGTAGACTTCCGCCGTACCGGATTTCGGCGCGTTGTCAAACGGCGCGTAATGTTCCCGCACAGTTTCCCAGTAATCCGAGCATTGATTGAGCGCATCAAAGTTGAGCTCCGTATCGCGCCCGGTGTGTGCAAGCGCGGCCACGATGGAATTCAGATTCGGCTGGCTCGTAGTGCCGCTCATGGCAGAGATGGCGCCGTCTGCCACGTGCACACCGGCATCAGCGGCTCTCAGTATGGTGGCGGCGTTGATGCCGCTGGTATCGTGCGTGTGCAGGTGAACGGGCAGGCCGGTCTCCTCGCGCAGCGTTTTCACCAGCTTGTATGCGGCATAGGGGCGCAGCAGGCCGGCCATGTCCTTGATGCCCAAAATATGCGTGCCCATCCGCTGCAGCTCTTTGGCTAGCCGGACATAGTAGGCGAGCGAGTATTTGTCGCGCGCGGGATCGAGAATATCGCCCGTGTAACAGAGCGCCGCCTCGCAGATGCGGTCTGTCTTAAGCGTCGCCTCGACCGCCACCTGCATATTTGGCATCCAGTTGAGCGAATCGAAGATGCGGAAAATATCGATTCCCTGGGCGGCTGCTTCCCGGATGAATTCGCGCACGACGTTGTCCGGGTAAGCGGTATAGCCCACCGCGTTCGAGGCGCGCAGCAACATCTGAAAGCAGATGTTGGGAATCTTTTCGCGCAGCGATTGCAGCCGCTTCCAAGGGTCTTCGAGAAGGAAGCGCATGGAGGCATCAAACGTCGCTCCGCCCCACATCTCCAGGCTGTAGAGACCCGGTAATTCTTTGGCGACAAAATCCGCAATCCGCAACAGGTCATAGGTGCGGACGCGCGTCGCCATGAGCGATTGATGCGCATCACGAAACGTGGTGTCGGTGAGCAGCAGCCGCGTTTGCGATTGCGTCCAGCGGGCGAATTCTTCGGGCCCGAGTTGATCGAGCAGTTGGCGCGTCCCAAGCGGAGCGTGCGTCTTCTGAGAATGCGGAACGCGAGGCGGGCGCAGCAGCTTCGGCTTGGGGCGGCCGGCGACTTCGGAATTGCCGTTCACGATGACATCTGCCAGGTAAGCCAGCAGCTTGGTCGCGCGATCTTTTCGCTCTTCGAATTGGAACAGCGCGGGTGTCTCGTCCAGGAACGATGTGGTCATTTCGCCCGCTTGAAAGAGCGGGTGATTAACTACGTTTTCGAGAAACTGAATGTTGGTCTTCACGCCGCGGATGCGAAACTCGCGCAAGGCGCGGTCCATGCGCTGGCATGCTTCTGTGAAGCGGTTGCCCCAGGCTGTCACTTTGACCAGCAGCGAATCGTAATACGGCGAAATCACGGCCCCGCCGTAGGCCGAAGCAGCATCCAGGCGAATGCCGAATCCTGCCGGCGAGCGATAGGTGTGGATCTTGCCATAATCCGGAATAAAGTTGTTTGCCGGATCTTCGGTGGTGACGCGGCATTGCAACGCGGTGCCGTGCAAAGGAATATCGGGTTGTTGCGGAAGCCCGATCTCCGGGCCGAAAAGACTGTGGCCCTGCGCGACTTGGATCTGCGTGCGAACGATGTCGACACCGGTGATCATTTCCGTGACGGTGTGCTCTACCTGGACACGCGGATTCACCTCGATAAAGAACCATTCGTGTGTTTCCGCATCGACGAGAAACTCCACGGTGCCGGCGTTGTAGTAATTCGCGGCGCGCGCCAGCGTAACGGCGGCGCCGGCCAGCTCGCGACGCACTTTTTGCGGCAGCCCGATGGCCGGCGCGATCTCGACCACTTTCTGATGACGGCGTTGGACGGAGCAATCGCGCTCATAGAGGTGAAGAATGTTGCCGTGCGTGTCGCCGACAATCTGGATCTCGACATGCTTGGCGCGCCGGATATAGCGCTCCAGAAAAACGGCGTTGTTGCCGAAGGCGGCGCCTGCTTCCTGGCTTGCTTCGCGAACTTTGGCGGTGAACTCGGAGGGCGTTTCGACGACGCGCATGCCGCGGCCGCCGCCGCCGAATGCTGCCTTGACGATCAGCGGAAAGCCGATGCGGCGCGCAGCTTCTGCTGCGTCCGGGCTTGCCGGATCGAGCGGATCTTCCGTGCCCGGCACGGTCGGGATACCAGCAGCTTGCGCCATCTTTCGAGCTGCCGTCTTGTCGCCCAGCATCTCGAGAATTTCGGCGCTAGGGCCGACGAAGGTGATTCCAGCGCGCTGGCAGGCTCGCGGCAAAGCCGGATTTTCCGACAGAAACCCGTAGCCTGGATGGATGGCGTCCACTTCTTTTTCGGCAGCGAGCGCCACAATGCCTTCCACATCCAGATACGCTTGAACCGGGCCTTTGCCTTGGCCGATCAGGTAGGCTTCGTCGGCTTTGAAGCGATGCAAGCTGAGGCGATCTTCCTGTGAATAGACGGCCACGGTTCTAAGCCGGAGTTCGTTTGCGGCGCGCAAGATGCGAATGGCAATTTCACCGCGATTGAGTGCTAAGAGTTTTTTCATTGGTAAAAGAGCACAGGCTGCGTGGCCGTTGTGCGGAGTTAAGGGAACTAACGGATAACCTGTTTCGTATTATCCGGCTGGGGTAGCGATATGAACCAAATTAGATTATTGCTGGCCGGGGGGAACCCAGCGCAAAACGGGCGCGGTTCCAGATGCGCCGCCCAAAGGCTGTCTGCGTGCTTTGGTGGTTGGCGGCGCGCATCCGTTCCCTTTGCGCTCATGGCGCCTCTGCTGGCGTTCTCCGGCTGTGACGGGAACTTCGGGCGCGTTCAGCAGGATTTTCATTACTCTTATGCGATGCAGCCCGGCGGGCATTTGGATATTGAAACACGCAACGGGTCGATCGATATTGTCGGTTGGGACAGGAACACGATCGATGTGGCCGGGACAAAATACGCGCCGGATACCTCAGCGCTGGGAGAAGTGCGCATCAAAGTGAACGTGAACGGGAACGCGGCATCCATTACGACCGAGATGCCAAACGGCGGTTGGGGCAACTATGGCGCCAATTACACCATTCACGTGCCCAGTAACACGGCTGTGAGCCGCGCGAAAAGCACCAACGGCAGGATCACAGCCGAGGATCTCAGCGCTGGCGGTTCACTAAGCAGCACGAACGGGCACATCTCGCTGAACCGGGATAGCGGAAACTTCGAAGTGCACACGACGAACGGCGGCATCGAATTTGAAGATTGCAGCGGGATGGAGCGCGCCGAAACAACCAACGGCAGCGTGCGCGGCACACTGAAAGCCGGCGCATTCGATGTCCATTCCACTAATGGCGGCATCGATTTCACCGTTTCCAAGCCGCAGCCCGGTGAGGAGCTGAGAGCAACCACGACGAACGGCGCTATCCGAGTTGTCTTACACGCATTCGCCGATAACCCGATGCGCGTGCAGACAACGCACGGCGGCATTAACCTGCGTTTGCCGCACAATACCGATGCCCATCTGGAAGCGCGAACCACGGTCTCTCACATCACCAGCGAGCTGCCCATCTCCTCAGAGGAAAGCGACCGGCATGAACTACGCGGGCAGCTCGGCAAAGGCGGGCCCGTCATTTCCGCCGAGACCACGACCGGCTCCATTCGCATTGAAGATGACGGCCGCTGAAGCGCGTCCACACGCCATCCGCTGGGACAAGATAGCCTGATCTGCGAAAATAGATGTTAGTCGCTTTCATCTTTGAGCTTTTTGCTCTCTGACTTTCATCTAACATGGGGCGGGCATTCGGTGTCCGTTTTCAGTTCTTGGCGTGAATAAGTCTTTAGAAAATCTGAATTACCCAACTCTTGCGCTGCCGTTCGGCCTTGCTTTTGAAGATCTGTACGAGCGTGCAGGATTGGTGCGGCTGGATGAAATCTTTCTTCAGGAACTGAAGTCTGCCGATGCGCCGCTGCAGGAACGGCTGCTGAGCGCGCGCCACGCGCCCGAAGCA
The DNA here is from genome assembly GCA_021324185.1 of Terriglobia bacterium. Taxonomy (GTDB): domain Bacteria; phylum Acidobacteriota; class Terriglobia; order Bryobacterales; family Bryobacteraceae; genus Bog-105. Next base: position 6,928 of record JAJPJN010000113.1, read on the forward strand.
TTAACGCCCAAGCAGCATTCGGAGCTGATCATCGAAGTTGCTCCGTATGTGGAAGATTTCATCGCGCAGTTATTCGGCATCGAAGCCGAGCTGCGCGAATTGCAATTGCGGCATTCCGAGTTAGCTCCTCTGTTGTCGGTAAAAAGAAAATTTGTGCAGCGCAAAGCGCTGACCGGCTACACCGTGGAAAAAGCGAGCGAGGTGGATGGTCTCGCCATTGCTGCGGAGTTGGAGACACTTTTTCAGGAGCCGCTCACCGAGATGAGCTTTGCCCAGCATGTCTGGCGCTGGCTCGAAAACGAAAGCGAGCATGAACGTCCCTTGCAGTTGGCGGCGCAGTACGCCGCCTGGGCGACGCTTTCGCCGCAAGGAAAGGCGAAGCACAAAGGCGGTGTCTTGTTTAAAACGCCGCATAAGCTGGATTACCATCATTTGGTTCCGGTGCAGCCAACCGAAATTGACGGATTAGTTCGGTTGGAACTGAGCGCGGATCACTGGCGTCATCGCGAAGGTTTTCAACTGACCGATCCCGGCACGGATTTGAAGGGCGCGCTGGATCAGGCCTATTACTGCATCAAGTGCCACAACCAGGGCAAGGATAGCTGCTCTACCGGACTGAAGGAAAAGAACGGCGCGTTCAAATCGAGCATCTTTGGCGTCACTCTGGCGGGCTGCCCGCTGGATGAAAAGATTTCGGAGATGAACGCGGTGAAAGGCAACGGCAATCCGATTGGCGCGCTGGCGATTGTTACCATCGACAACCCGATGGCTGCCGGTACCGGGCATCGCATCTGCAATGACTGCATGAAGTCGTGCATTTTTCAGAAGCAGGACCCGGTGGATATCCCGCAGATTGAAACGCGCAGCTTGAAGGACGTGCTGGATCTGCCCTGGGGCTTTGAGATTTACAGCCTGCTGACGCGCTGGAATCCGTTGAACATTGCACGCCCGTACCCCCGCGAGGCGACCGGATACAAGGTTCTGGTGGTTGGCTTGGGCCCGGCGGGTTTCACGCTATCGCATCATCTGATGAATGACGGCCACACTGTGGTGGCTGTAGATGGCCTCAAGATTGAACCGCTTCCGGCAGACATTTCGGGCGTGAACCCTTACGGCGAGCGCACGCCGTTCCGGCCGCTGCGCGACATTACCGAACTTTATGAGCGGCTGGACGAGCGCGTCATGGCGGGATTCGGCGGGGTGGCCGAATACGGCATCACGGTTCGCTGGAACAAAAATTTTCTGAAGATCATCCGGCTGCTGCTCGAACGCCGCAGCCAGTTCGCGATGTTCGGCGGGGTGCGCTTTGGCGGAACGATCACGGCCGATAGCGCATTTGAACTCGGTTTTGACCATATCGCCGTATGCGCGGGCGCGGGCCGCCCCACGGTGATTCCGATGAAGAACGGCCTGGTGCGCGGCGTGCGGCAAGCGTCCGATTTTCTGATGGCACTGCAGTTGACAGGCGCGGCGAAATTCGCATCGCTTGCGAACCTGCAAATCCGGATGCCGATTGTAGTCATCGGCGGCGGCTTGACGGCCATCGATACTGCGACGGAATCTTTGGCTTACTACGTCGTCCAGGTGGAAAAATTTCTCAAGCGGTACGAACTGCTGGCGGGCGAGATCGGCGAAGTGGAGATCGAAGCGCAGTGGACGCCCGAAGAGCGTGAGGTCGCGAAGGAATTTTTGGCGCATGCCAAAGCCATCCGGGCGGAGCGCGCGGCAGCGGCGCGCGAAGGGCGCGAGCCGCGATTGATTGAACTGCTGGATAGCTGGGGCGGCGTGACGATCGCGTATCGCAGGCGCCTTATTGATTCACCCAGCTACACGCTCAATCACGAAGAAGTCGCGAAGGCGATGGAGGAAGGTGTTCGTTTTGCCGAATGCCTGGCCCCGCAGGAAGTAGAAGTGGACGGCGCGGGCAGCGCGCGCGCGATTCGATTGGAAAAGCAGGCGCTCGATCCCGCGACGGGCAGTTTGGTGGCTACGGGTGAGTTCATCACGCTGCCGGCAAGAACCGTTCTGGTTGCGGCGGGAACGCAGCCTAATACGGTCCTCGCGCGCGAAGACGAGCGCAATTTCAAGCTGGACGGGCGATATTTTCAAGCAGTCGACGAAAATGGCAACCCGGTGCGGCCGGAACGCGTAGCGAAGCCGCAGCATGCGAACGTACTGATCTCATTGCGTGCAGATGGCCGAGCCATCAGCTTTTTTGGCGACCTGCATCCGTCGTTTTCAGGCAACGTTGTCAAGGCGATGGGCAGCGCCAAGCGTGGTTATCCGGTAATCTCACGCGTGCTGGCGAAGCGTGCTCCTTCCGAGCCGGTGCCCGCCAGTCTGATGAGCAAGTTGAATGACGAGCTTCGAGCCGTGGTCGAAGACGTCAACCGGCTCACGCCGACCATTGTCGAGATTGTGGTGCGCGCTCCGATTGCGGCGCGCGCTTTTCAGCCGGGGCAGTTTTACCGTTTGCAGAACTATGAGTCGCTTGCGACCAGAACGGACGAAACTGTACTCGCTATGGAAGGTCTCGCGCTGACGGGAGCGAAAGTCGATTTCGAAAAAGGGCTGCTCACTACGATCGTGCTCGAGATGGGCGGCTCGTCGGACTTGTGCGCGCTGCTCAAACCGGGCGATCCCGTGGTGCTGATGGGGCCAACCGGAACGCCGACGGAGACACCGGGTAAAGAGACAGTGCTGCTAGCCGGAGGCGGGTTGGGGAATGCGGTGCTGTTTTCGATCGGGCAGCAACTGCGCGCCGCCGGATCGCGCGTCATCTATTTTGCGGGTTACAAGAAAATCATCGATCGCTACAAGGTGGAGGAGATCGAGAAAGCAGCCGATGTTGTCGTCTGGGTCTGCGACGAAGCACCGGGCTTTACGCCCGGCCGGGTACAGGACAGCGCGTTTGTCGGCAATATCGTTGAAGGAATGCTGGCCTACGGGCGGGGCGAACTGGGTGAGCCGGAGATTCCGCTCTCCTCAGTCGACCGGCTGATCGTTATTGGATCCGACAGCATGATGCGGGCGGTGCAGCAGGCGCGGCACACAATTTTGCGCCCGTACCTGAAGCCGGATCATCGTGCTATCGGCAGCATCAACTCGCCGATGCAGTGCATGATGAAAGAGATCTGCGCGCAATGCTTGCAGATGCACAAAGACCCGGTGACCGGCAAAGAGACGGTGGTCTTTTCGTGCTTCAATCAAGACCAGCCGCTCGATTATGTGGAGTTCGGCAGCCTGCGCTCGCGCCTTTCTCAAAACGGCGCGCAGGAAAAGTTGACGAAGCTGTGGGTGGATCATTGCCTGCGCAGCATCGGGGTCCGGCCGGAGTTGGTGAGCCATTAAAAAGCGCCTGATCTACTCTGGTTAGTACCTGTATGCCGTGGCGACTATCGAGACGTTCATTCGGAAAGCAACTCAGCAGCGCAGCCATGGGTGCAAGCGCAGCGCTCGGGTTGCCGGAAATCAGTAGTGCACAAGGCCGCCCGAACGAGCAGTTCTATCGTTTTCCCGAAGGTTTCAAATGGGGATGCGCCACGGCCTCATACCAGATAGAAGGCGGCGCCAATGAAGGCGGCCGGGGTAAATCCATCTGGGACACCTTCTCACATATTCCCGGCAAGGTCTACCACAACCAGACGGGTGACGTTGCCGATGACGATTATCACCGCTACAAGGAAGACGTTCAACTGCTGAAATCTCTTGGCGCGACGGTTTACCGGTTTTCGGTCGCATGGCCGCGCATTTTTCCGGAAGGGACCGGGAAACCGAACCCGGCGGGAATCGATTTCTATTCGCGAGTTGTCGATGAGTTGCTCGCCAACGGCATTGAGCCGTTTTGCACGCTCTTCCACTGGGATTTGCCGCAAGCGCTACAGGATCGCTTCGGCGGTTGGGAATCGCGCGAGACGGCGAAAGCGTTCGGTGAGTATGCCGGTTATGTGGCAAGCAAGCTCTCCGATCGCGTTCATCACTTTTTCACCACGAACGAATTTTCTTCATTCATCGACATTGGCTATAAGGACGGCCGCTTTGCGCCCGGTTTGCAATTGCCGCCGGCGAAACTGAACCAGGCGCGCCATAACGCCGTTCTGGCTCATGGTCTAGCGGTGCGCGCCATTCGTGCGCAAGGAAAACCTGGGACGAGAGTCGGTTTGGCTGAAAACTTCGTGATAGCGGTTCCGGTGATTGAAGTAGAGCCGCACCTGAAGGCGAGCCGGGAAGCGACGCGGCTCATGAATGCGCCCTACTTAACGGTGATTATGGAGGGCAAGTATCCGGAGTTGTATCTGCGCCAGCAAGGCGCAAACGCGCCCAAGTTTACGGCTGAAGATCTCGCGATCATTTCGAGCCCGCTCGATTTCGTGGGCGCAAACGTCTACACGCCTGCTTACGTGCGGGCGGACGATAAAGCTCCGGGCGGTTTTGTCAGGATCAAGAATCCGTCTTCGTATCCGCACATGGCTTCGCCGTGGCTTGATATCGGACCGGAAGCGCTCTATTGGGCGCCGCGGCACTTAGGGCAAATCTGGAATGTGAAGGAGATTTATATCACCGAAAACGGCTGTTCTTCCGCCGATGTGCTTACGCCCGACGGCCATGTCTACGATACAGACCGGATCATGTTCCTTCGCAATTACCTGACGAAGCTGAATCGCGCTACGTCGGAAGGCTTTCCGGTGCGAGGTTATTTTTTGTGGAGTTTGATGGATAACTTCGAATGGGCGGATGGTTACAGCCTGCGCTTTGGCATTTACTATGTCGATTTCGAAACGCAAAAGCGTTACCCGAAAATGAGCGCGGCGTTTTATCGCGAAGTGATCCGGCACAATGCCGTTGTGTAATTCCTGCCTGAATGTCGACTGTTTCGGCGGTTATTCCAACCTGGAATCGCGCTGACCTGTTGCAATCCATCCTCGAAGATCTTCGCTCGCAAATTCGCGCGCCCGATGAAATTATCGTGGTCGATAACGGCAGCACGGATTCGAGCCAATCGGTTGCCAGGGAGTTCGGTGTAGAGCTTATTGCATTTCCGGACAACCGTGGTTTCGCGGTGGCCGTGAATGAAGGCATCCGGCGTGCAGCGGGCGATTGGGTTCTGATTGTCAACAACGATGTCGCGCTCAGGCGGGACTGGCTGGAAGTGCTGATGGCGAGCGCCGAACGCGAGGACGCTGCGTTCGCGGTGGGAAAACTTCTGCGCCCGGGTTCGGAATCCGAGATCGATGGCAGTTGGGATCTCGTCTCACGCGCGGCTTACGCCTGGCGGTGCGGTTACGGCAAGCACGATGGCCCTTTGTGGTCGGCGCCGAGACGTATTTCGTTTGCGCCCATGACGGCGGCCCTGTTCCGGCGCGATGTTTTCAGCCGCGTCGGGATGCTGGAGGCGCGGTTCGAATCCTATTATGAGGATGTCGATTTCGGAGTCCGCTGCGCTCTGGCGGGGCTGGAAGGGATCTATGAACCGGCGGCGGTGGCGCTGCACACGAGTAAGACCAGTCTGGGCCGCAGGGCGGCGCACGTTTACTATTTGACGGCGCGCAATCAGGTTCTCATTCTGGCGAAGTATTACTCGAATAGCACGCTGCTCCGGTTTGCATGGCCGATTTTTATCGGGCAGTTACTGGCGCTTTTTGCGGCGGCAAAGCAGCGCAATCTGCTGCCGGCGCTGCGTGGAAAGTGGCAGGCCTTACGGCGCTGGAAGGAGTTTCGCGGAATAAATAATGGCGCCGGGGCAAAGGCGCAGCGCCTGTTTCACGAGAGCGAAAAGGAGATCTACCGTCTGCAGCGCGAAGCAGGGTTCGACGTTTATTGGCGACTCTACTTCAGCCTGGTGAAGCCGTGATGGGCGCGCCTTCTGTGGCCATTACCATCGTGACGTTTAACAGCGCGCGTTTTATAGCCCATTGCCTGCGCTATGTGTTTGCGCAAGATTATTCGAACTTCGAAGTAATTGTAGTAGACAATGCATCGGCCGATGAGACCATCGCCAAGCTGGAGCCGTTTCGCGCGCGCATCAAGCTGGTTCAGAATGCGGTCAATACGGGTTTTGCTGCGGGGCAGAACCAGGCGATCGCGTTGTCCGCGAGTGACTGGGTGCTGGTGTTGAATCCCGATGTTCGCCTGGCGGCGGATTTCATCCGCAATGCGATTAGAGGAGGCGAATCGGATGAACGCATTGGCAGCGTGTCGGGAAAACTGCTGCGCATGGGCGCGGATTTCGAGATCCCGGCGACGAAAATCCTGGATTCCACCGGCATCTATTTCACGGCGGCGCTGCGTCACTTCGATCGCGGCAGTGGAGAAACCGACACGGGCCGTTATGATACGGCCGAGTATGTATTCGGCGTGACGGGCGCGGCGGCGCTGTACCGGCGCAAGATGATTGAAGATGTTGCCCTCTCCGGTGAATTTTTCGACAGCGATTTCTTTGCTTACCGGGAAGATGCTGATCTCGCCTGGCGGGCGCAATTACTCGGTTGGAAGTGCCTGTACGTTCCGAGCGCGATTGCTTATCACGTTCGCACGGTGCTGCCTGAGAATCGAAGATCGTTAGCGGCAGCCATCAACATGCACTCGGTGAAGAACCGCTTTCTGATGCGGATTAAGAACATCACCGGCGGCTTGTATCTCCGGCACTTATTCGCGATCACCTGGCGGGACTTACTGGTGATCGGCGCCTGTGTGGTGCGGGAATGGAGTTCGCTACCGGCATTCTTCTTTGTGCTTGGCAATCATCGAAGAACACTCGAGAAGCGCCGGGAGATTATGCGGCGGCGGCGGGCGGACGCAAAATATATGGCGGCCTGGTTTTCTCACTGATGCGGATTGCCCTGCTTGGCACGCGCGGAATACCGGCCAATTATGGCGGCTTCGAGACATTTGCCGAAGAGTTGTCGGCGCGGCTGGCCGAGCGTGGTCATAGAGTGACGGTCTATTGCCGCGAACAATATGCGGGGAGAACGTATCGCGGAGTTCGTCTGCAATATCTGCCGACGATCCGGCACAAATATTTCGATACGATCGCGCATACGGCCATCTCCACCATGCACGTGCTGTTCCGCCGCTACGATGTGCTGCTGTACTGCAACGCGGCCAACGCCATCTTTACGCTGTTTCCGCGCCTGGCAGGCATGCCCACCGCATTGAACGTAGATGGCCTGGAGCGGTACCGCAAGAAATGGAATCGGCTGGCGAAGAGCTGGTATCTGATTTCCGAATGGCTTGCGACCTGGTGTTGCACGGCAGTGGTGACTGACGCCAGACACATCCAGGAATATTACGCGTCGCGCTACGGCAAGCAGTCGACATTCATTCCGTATGGCGCCGAGTTAGGGAAAGTGGCCGGAACGGAGGCTGTTCGCGCGCTTGGCTTAGAGCCGGGCCGCTACGTGCTGTATGTCAGCCGCATGGAACCGGAAAACAATGCATTGCTTGTCCGGCGCGCCTTCGAAAACATAGAGACGGATTTCAAGCTCGCGCTGATTGGCGATGCGCCGTATTCGGCATCCTATATCGAGGAAGTGAGGCGCACGGCCGATCGGCGTATTGTCATTCCGGGCGCCATATACGGCGACGGATATCATCAATTGCAATCGCATTGCGCCGTCTATGTGCAAGCTACGGAGGTGGGTGGCACGCATCCGGCGCTGATTGAAGCCATGGGGCGGGGCGCGCTGGTTCTGTATTTAAGGACACCGGAAAGCGAAGAAGTAGCGGGTGACGCGGCTATTCCATTTACCGATGATTTGCAGCAAAAACTGCAATGGGCCGTTTCTGTTCCGGCGGACGAACGGGCGGAATGGGGCCGTCGCGCGATGCAAAGAATTGAGAGTTACTACAGTTGGAAAGCAGTGACAGACGAGTACGAAAGACTGTTTCGGCGATTGACGAAAAACGCATGAGCGAACGCGGCCAGCGCGGCATGCCATATCGATCCTGGGTGGAAATTTCGCGCGCGCAGATTGCGGCGAATTTCCAGGCCGTCCGGGCCGTGGTGGGGGAAAGTGTCGAGATTATGCCGGTCGTGAAGGCGGATGCGTACCGGCATGGCGCGGTGGAGGTTTCGCGCACGCTGGTGAAGGAAGGCGCGCGCTGGCTGGCGGTCAGTAACACGGAGGAAGGCTGCGCGCTGCGCGAAGCGGGAATTCAGGCGCGCATTCTCGTGATGGCCGATTTTTTGCCCTACACGCGCGATGCGCTGATCGAGCACGAGCTGACGCCGGTGATCCACTCGCTCGAAGGTTTGCGTGAGTTCGACCGGTTGGCGGCTGCGCGGGCCACGCGGTTGCGTTATCACCTGAAGATCGATACCGGGATGGGGCGGCTCGGCGTGCCTTGCTCGGAGGCGGCGGCGATTGGGGAGGCTATTCTCAATGCCCGCAACATCGAACTCGAAGGCTTGATGACGCACTTCGCTTCGGCGGGCAATTATCAGAGCACTCAAACCGACGAGCAGGTAGCGGCATTCGACACGCTGCTCGCCGGGTTAAACCGGGCCGGAATTTTCCCTTCGCTGGTGCATCTTTCGAGCACGATTCCAGTTGCTTATGGCCGCAAGCAGGCCTGGCGCGGCATGATCCGGCCAGGGCACGCTATTTACGGCTACGTTTCTCCGGCGCGCGGGCATGCGCCAGCGCCCATCCTGCACGTGAAGCCGGCGCTCACCTGGCGCGCCAGCGTTCTGGCGGTAAAAGATATCGACACGGGTTCGCTGGTTGGTTACGGCGGCATGTTCCGGACGCAGCGGCCCACGCGGCTGGCCGTGCTCGCTGTGGGTTATGCCGATGGCATCCCGCACCGGCTTTCGAACCGCGGCAGCGTCATCGTGAACGGGAAACTAGCGCCGATTGTGGGCGCAGTCTCGATGGACCTGACCTCGGTGGACGTAACGGATTGCCCGCCGGTTGAGGCCGGCGATGCCGTCACACTGCTTGGCTCGGAGGGACGAGCCAGCATTGACGCGCAGCAGATCGCCAAGTGGGCCGGAACCATCTCTTACAGCGTGCTTTGCGGGATTCATGCGCGCGTAAAGCGGCTGTACGTTTAGCGCACGGGTGGAACGCCCCTTCATTTGGCACTTTACGTGCTAAAGTCAAGGTGAGCCCTACGAAATTGGGAACATTCGCCATGACGCTTTCGTCTGGCTTGGGCGGGGAGATCACGCCAGTTTGAAGAAAAAATGGAGAATACTGCTGCTAGCCGGATTGCTTGTCCTGATTGCGGGAGCCGTTCTGGCCAGCATCAAGATCAGCGAGCGCGGTGTTGTCACGGTTCAGACCGGAAAAGTTTTTCCGACCGATCTCACCTCCATCGTCACTGCTTCCGGTGAGATTAAGCCTCGCAATTACATCAATATAGGTGCTGCCCAGGGGCCCGCGCCCATCACCGCCATTTACGTCAAAGAGGGTGATCACGTCAAGAAAGGACAGGTGCTGGCGACGCTTGCGAATGTGCAACCGGCGGCAGATCTCAAAGCGCAGGAAGCGAATCTGAGCGCCGCTTTGGCCGATTCTGCGGCCAGCGAGGCAGCGGTGAAATCGGCAGACGATAACGTCGCGGTGGCGAAGGCACAGGTGGAACATGACCGTGCCGACCTGCAGCAGAAAACGGCGGATCTGAAACGCAGCCAGGAACTGTTCAATAGCAAGCTGATTGCCGCGCAGGATTTCGAACTCAAAAAGGCGGCCTATGAGATCGCGGTAGCTACGTTGGACGAATCGGAAAAGCGCGTATCGCAGGCGGTGGCCCAGCGCGCGCAAGCGGCCGCGCAACTCGCCTCGGCACAAAAAAAAGTGGCGCAGGCGCAGGCGCAGGTTGCCCGGTTCCAGAACGTGCTTTCACAGTTTCAAGCCGTTGCGCCGCTGGATGGAGTGGTGACGAATCTGCCGGTGCGCGTCGGTGAGACCGTGGTGCCAGGCATTCAAAGCTCGACGGCGTCTACGATCATGACCATCGCCGATATGTCGGTGATCACGGCGGAGGTGAATGTGGATGAAACGGATATCGTCAGCGTCAAACTCGGCCAGCCGGCGGATGTGACAATCGATGCCATTCCGGATCGCACGTTCAAAGGGAAAGTGATTGAGATCGGCGACACCGCGATTGTCCGCTCGACCGGCGTGGCCGCATCGCAAAGTACGACGTCGAGCCAGGAAGCCAAAGACTTCAAAGTGGTGATCGCGCTCGATATTCCTGAAGACCTGGTCCGGCCCGGCCTTTCCTGCACGGCAAAAATCGTGACGGCAACGCGCTCGCATGTGCTGGCGATTCCGATTCAGGCGCTGACGATCCGGCAGCGGGGACAGTTGTTGCCGCCCAACGCGCGGCAGCGCACCGCAACGGATCCGCAATCGCAGAAGCGGGCGAAGGAAGAGTTGCAGGGCGTGTTCGTAGTGAATAACGGCGTGGCCCAGTTTCGAGAGGTGAAGACCGGCGTCACTGGCGCAACCGATATTGAAGTGCTCAGCGGGCTGAAAGAAGGAGACCAGGTGGTCACCGGAAGTTATGAGGTGATCCGCACGCTGCGCAACAACGCTAAAGTGAAAGTCAACAATAAGGCTCCGGCCCTGCAGACCACAACCAGCGCGTAGCGGCCTACAAATGGCAACCACAGCTTCACCGATTCAGGAACTCAGCCAGCAAGAGCGCGATGAACGCGGCGCGCAACTCAAGCGCGAAGGCATCGTCATCCGGACGTACGATCTCTGGAAGACCTACATTATGGGTGACCAGGAGATTCATGCAGTGTCCGGCGTGGATATCGAAATCCGGCGCGGCGAATACGTTGCCATCATGGGGCCGTCGGGTTCGGGCAAGTCGACGCTGATGAACCTGATCGGCTGTCTCGATACGCCGACGAAGGGTCTTTACTACCTGAACGGAAAGCTGGTCAGCGATATGGAAGACGATGAGCTGGCGCGCATCCGGAACAAGGAAATCGGCTTTGTCTTCCAAACGTTCAACCTGCTCGCGCGCGCCACGGCTCTTCACAATGTGGAACTGCCGCTGATCTATGCCGGCGTTCCGTCGAGCGAGAGAATCGAACGGGCACGGCAGGCTTTGCGCGCGGTAGATCTGGAAGGCCGCATGCACCACAAGCCGAATGAATTATCGGGCGGCCAACGGCAGCGCGTCGCCATTGCGCGCGCGTTGGTGAATAATCCATCGATCCTGCTGGCCGACGAGCCGACCGGCGCGTTGGATTCGGCCACAGGAAACGAGATTATGGCGCTGTTTGAGCGGCTTTATAAGGAAGGCAATACGATCGTGCTGGTTACGCACGAACCCGATATCGCCGCGCACGCTCACCGGATCATCCATATACGTGACGGAAAGGTAGAACGGGACGAAGCAGTCGCGCATGTAAAACGCCCGTCGTAGTACTCCGGCGCGTTTCCAGGGCCGGGAATAGAGTGCTATCGTTGTATTAGTTTTTGCACGACTACAATTCTGCTTCGCATTGTGAAATGCGGCCTGACACCGACGGCTTGAAATCGACGCCACCGGCTGGTATGGGCGAGGCCACGAACGGAAGTGCCCAGCATTCGTTCGGCTGCGCTAATGTCCCGCGCATCCTGATGGCGGAAGACAACGCCATCAATCAGCGTGTTGGCAAACTTATCCTGCAACGTGCCGGCTTCCGGATCGACGTCGTTCACGACGGCCAGGAAGCATTGGATGCGCACAGACAAAATCCGTACGATCTGATTCTGATGGATTGCCACATGCCGGTGATGGACGGCTTTGAGGCGTGTCGCGAGATACGCCGGACGTCTGAGCGGCAGCCGGTGATTATCGCCGTTACTGCCAATGCCCTGGTAGGCGAGCGCGAGCGCTGCTTAGATGCAGGGATGGATGATTACCTGCCGAAGCCGTTTCAAGCCGAGCAACTTATCGGCGTGGTTCAGAAATGGGTGGGCAGCCCGCGTTTGGAGCCTGCGCAGAGCCGCGACGGATCGGTGAGCTAACGAAGCAGTTCTTTGAGCCGCAACGCATTGTGTGCGGCGTATCCGCTATCGTCGTTATCGAAGTAGACGTAGATGGCTTTTAGCGTGCGCGACCAGGACTCGATCTGTCTGGCCCAGCGGCGCAGCATTTCCTCGCTGTAACTGCCCTGATATTTTCCTCCCGGCCCGTGCAGCCTCACATAGGTGAAGTCTGTGGTGAGTTGCAGCGGGGATTCGTAACCGGCCAAATGGAAAATACAGTAAGCGGCGCGATGGCGCGCGAGCAACGCGTAGGCATCGGAATTATTCCACGTCTCATTGCGAAATTCGAAGGCGTAGCGGTGATGCTCCGGCAGAGCTTTGAGAAAGGCTGCAAAGCGTTCGGAATCGTAGGTCCAACCCGGAGGGAGTTGAAAGACAATGGGGCCGAGTTTTTCGCCCAGCATATCGACCCAATGAAAGTATTTTTCGAGGGCGGGCTCGGGGTCCTTCAGCTTCTTCATATGGGTGATGAAGCGGCTGCCCTTTGCGGCAAAACAAAAGCCGGGGGGTGAGGATTCACGCCATCGCTCCAGCCCGGCGGGTTTCGGCAGGCGGTAAAAGGTGTTATTGAGCTCGACGGTATCGAAATGCTCGCAGTAGTAAGCGAACATTTTGGATGCCGGGGTGCGCGGCGGGTAAAAGGTCCCCACCCAGTGCTTGTAGTGCCAGCCTGAGGTGCCGATGTGTATTGCGGCCATGGCGTTTTCAAACGGGCACAGCGGGCATTTGCAGCCGCGCTCTTACTTTCCCTCGAAGCGCTGGGATCTATTGTTTTACGTTTCGGCCAAGCTGAAGCGCCGGACCTACCGAGACACGCACCGTATTGCGGCCATCTTTGAGCAGATCGCTAAATAAGTGGTCGTGCACGAAATCGGCTTGAACCCGGAGCGCAAAATGCGAAGTTACGTTGATATCGAGACCGCCGCCGAATCCGTAGAAGCCGGTCCAGTCGGTTTTGCGCCCTGATGGAGCAAGCTGCGCGACGATAGCAGCGGCAACGGGATCAGTGGGATGTGTCGTCGCGACTTCATGGATGGCGCCGATCGAAGGGCGCAGGAAAGGCGTGATTGGCTTCCAGCCGTGATAAGCAACCTGCGGGCCGGCCGCGAAAGTTTGCGTTAGCGAATCGATCGGTAAGGTGAGGCTGTAAGTCGGAGGGATAACGTGCGCGGCGATGAGAGCGGCGATCTGCGAGCCGAGCTGTTGCTGCAGAGAAGTAGTCAGCAGCGCCGGCCCTAGATTCGTATGTCCGGTGCTGACGCTATAGTCGAATCCCAAGCTGTACCAGCTACGCGGGCGTATGCCGGCCTGGAAGTGGAAGCCGCGCTCGGCCAAATTGATATGCGGGCTTTCGAGATAAGAGAAGCCGCCGTAGAGGTCAAATCTGCCTACATACGTTTGCTGCGCGAAGAGTGCCGGGGTGAAGAGCGCCAGTAACAGAAGTGAGCGAAGCATAAATGTGCCTCCGATTCGAACAGCCATTATATGTAAGCCGCATTATTTTTGTGGGGATTGCCGAAAACGGCAACGATATCATTGCTTCATTCCCATGTTCCGACCGGTTTTCAGCATTCTCGCGATATCTGTCACCGCTCTAGCAACTCTTGCGGGCACGGCCAAATTCAGCCTGACGATTGAAAACATCATGCGCGGGCCGCAACTGGTAGGCACCGAGCCTACGCAGGTCCGCTGGTCAGGCGATAGTGAAAAGATCTACTTCCAATGGAAGCGCGCCTCCGATCCTGAAAATGCGCCGCTCGATACCTACGAGGTGAACCGCGACGGCTCCGGTTTGCGCAAGCTTTCCGACGACGAAGCGCGCCTGGCGCGGCCATTCGCGGTGGATACAAATAAGGACCGTACACTCAGCGTATTTGCGCAGGACGGCGATATCGTGGTGATCGAAAACGCCACCGGTAAGCGGCGGCAAGTGACGAAGACGGCCGAGGCGGAGACGAATCCGCGCTTCACGCCGGACGGCCATCACATCACTTTTCAACGCGGCGGGAATCTGTTCCTGATGTCGCTCGATAATGGCGATCTGGAGCAGCTCACCGACATTCATCCGGCTGCCGCTCCGGGCACGGCGGCACCAAGCGGGGCAGGGCAAGGCGGCCGAGGCGGGCAAGGCCGCGGCGGCCAGACAACGGCACAGGCGATATCGAGCAGCACAAGCGCGGAATCCAGCGAGAAAAAAGAGGGCGGCGCGCAGGAGTATCTGAAGAAGGAGCAGGCGGATCTTTTCGAGACCGTACGCGACCGCGAAAAGCTTCAGAAAGAAAACGAAGAAAAGCGCAAGAAGCTGAATCCACGCAAACCGTATAACTTGCAAGCTCGCCAGAGTCTGAACGGGCTTCAGCTTTCGCCCGACGGCAAGTACGTTTTCGGAGTCTTGACGCAGGCCGATCCGAATAACAAGCCGGACAACGTGCCCAACTGGATCACCGATTCCAGTTTTCCGGAGGAGATTCCGGGACGGCCACGCGTGGGCGACGATTTGCAGCAGCGGCGGCTGGTAGTGATAAACGTCGTTACCGGCGAAGTACAGCAAGTGGATCATGAACAGGTCAAAATGCCTGCGGCGCAGATTGAAGATGGAGGCGCGTGCGGCGGCCGCGGCGGTTTTGGAGGCGGTGGAGGCGGCGGTTTCGGCGGGTTCCAAACGGTGAATTTTTCAGAGGACGGCAAGGCCGTTTTCACCGGCCGGTCGCACGACAATAAGACCTGCTGGATTTTCGCGCTCGATCCTGCGGCGGCCAAAGCGCGCGTGCTTTTTGAAGATCAGGATAAGGCGTGGATTGGCGGTCCGGGAGGCGGGCAGGGCTGGCTGGGCGATAATCAAACCTATTTCTTCACTTCTGAGCGCGACGGGTTCAATCATCTCTATGAAGTTCCGTTTTCAGGCGGCGCGCCCAAGGAAATGGGTTCGGGTAAGTATGAAGTTACCCGGGTTGAGCTATCGCACGATAAGTCGCGTTTCTTCATCACCAGCAGCGAGGGCGATTTAGCGGAACAGAATCTCTGGTCGCTTCCGGTTACAGGTGGCGAGCCTACCCGAATCACGAAACAGACCGGAGTGCACCAGGCGACTCTCTCACCGGATGAAAAATGGTTAGCCGATGTTTATTCCTATGTCAACAAGCCGCCGGAGCTGTATGTGCAGCCGAACGAAGCGGGCGCGGAGCCCAAGCGCCTGACCGAATCGCCGGCGCCCGAATTTGCCGAATATCCATGGCTTGACACGCCCATTATTCACATTCCCGCGCGGGACGGCGCGCAGATTCCCGCGCAGATCTATAAGCCGGCAAACTTCCGAAAGGGCGGACCGGCGGTCATTTTTGTGCATGGCGCCGGTTATATGCAGAACGTAACCAAGGGCTGGTCCACCAGTTACTATCACGAATATCTGTTCAACCAGTTTTTGATGCAGCATGGGTATTTGGTGCTGGCGCTCGATTACCGGGGCTCGAAAGGCTATGGCCGCGACTGGCGGACGGCGATATACCGGCACATGGGCGGTACGGATCTGGACGACCAGGTAGATGCGGCCAAATGGCTTGCCAGCACACAAGGCGTGGACCCCAAACGCATCGGCATCTATGGCGGCAGTTACGGTGGCTTCATGACCCTGATGGCGATGTTCACACAGCCGGATGTATTTGCCGCAGGCGCGGCACTGCGGCCGGTCAGCGATTGGGCGCTTTATAACCAGAGCTATTCGGGAAACATTCTCAATCAACCGCAGAACGATCCCGAGGCCTACAAACAGTCATCGCCCATCTTTTTCGCGAACGGCTTAAAAGGAGCGTTGCTCATCTGCCACGGCATGGTCGATACGAACGTCCACTTTGTCGATACCGTGCGGCTGGTTCAGCGGCTGATCGAGTTACACAAAGATAACTGGCAGCTTGCGGTTTATCCGGTGGAAGATCACGGCTTCAAAGAGGCTTCGAGTTGGACAGATGAGTACAAGCGCATCTTCAATCTGTTTGAGACGAATCTGAAGAAGAACGGGAACGGGTCGATTTAGGGGAGGTTGAGTTAGGCGGACGTCAATCATA
The DNA here is from genome assembly GCA_021324185.1 of Terriglobia bacterium. GTDB lineage: Bacteria > Acidobacteriota > Terriglobia > Bryobacterales > Bryobacteraceae > Bog-105. Next base: position 22,985 of record JAJPJN010000113.1, read on the forward strand.
GCCTTTTCGTTTGGCCGACTGACTGTCTGCATTAGCCGTCCAATATTTATGTAGGCTTTGCGCTTGCAGGAGCACGTAGTTGTGCAGACCCGTAAGAAACTCCCGCTCCTCGCGCGTGAGCTCGGGACGCCAAAGGTCGACAATGAGCACAATCCGGTCCGCCGCAGTATGGTTCCAGGCCTCGTGCTCATAAAAATCATCAAATACCAGGCATTTGCCTTCCGTCCACTTGCGCGTTTCCGAACCCACGCGAATGGCGCAATCCCCCTCGGGAACCTGTATTCCCAGATGGCAGCGCAGGCGCATGTTGGTGGGACCGCGATGCGCAGCCACATGCGTCTGCGGCGCCATGCGCGAGATATAGATCAGTCCAGCCAATGTGCGCACTGTGTCGTGCGCTTCGACTATCCTCGTTATCGTCGGACAACGGCGGCAATTTTCCTCGTCTCTTCTTCCTCGCTCGTAGAGCATGCAAACCTGCCAGGAGCCCGTGCGGCGAATTCTTTCCGATTCGCTGTGAAAGGCGAGATCGTCGAGAGCAAGAACTTCCTCGCGAATGGCTGGATAGGCTTCTTCAAGGGCCTTCGCGATGGCGAACTCGCTCGCGCGATACCAAGCCGGGCCGTCCGGCAGAGGATAGACGTTCAGTCGGGCCGGGTTCTTAGTAGCCGTAATATCCTGGAGAAACGTGCTCAACCGGGCGGAGATCGCCTGGCCCGCACAGATTGCGGTTTTGCCACACGCGCGATCCGCCCAAAGCAGCAGATAAGCGGGATCTGAAGAAAGGAAGTCCGGCGCGCACATGTCCGGCTGCTCCAGCGCGCGCGCCACTCGCAACCACTCGTGAATCGTGAGCCGCTTGTCCCAGGCGGTGCCCCAGGATCGAAGTCTGCTTGCGCCCTCTTCGGCGAGCCGCTTCGAATGCGCGCGATTTTCAGTCTGCAGCTCGATCAAGGCTCGCCAGAGGCAGGATTCGGGTAAGTGAGGGAATGCTTGCTCGATTTCTTCGAGCGAGCGAAGCGCCGTATGCAGATGGCCTGCTCCCACATTGTTCATTGCGGAGCGATATGCCGCAATGAGCTTGGTCTCCTGCTCGCGAGAGAAGTGGAGCTTCTGCAAAACAGGCGGAACAACGCCGGCATTTTCGTCCAGAAGCTGACGGTGCGCGGTTAGATCCGCCAACCAGTTGCCGGGCAGGGAATCCTTGGCCGCAGTCTGCTCGGCTTGGTTGGCCATGAGCAATACGAGCAATGCGAACAGTTCCTCTCGAGTGAGTAAATTGTGTGCGCCGGTAAAACGATCCGGCAGACGGGGTGGCTGGCGCGTTTGGAGGTCAGAGGCAGAAGCTGAGGCGACGATGTCTTGCTTACGGGATGCGGCGAATAGGTACGCCAGCCGTTCGGCGCGTTTTCCGATCAGCAGGCGCAGGTCTTCTCGCTGGCTGATCGCCAGCGCAGAATTCCTGTAGTCATCGGTTCCATAGATGCTGTGAAAGAGGCCGCCGAGTTGTATCCACATCGGCTGCTGCCAGGCTCGCAAAATCTCACGCGTGCCCCTGAGGTGAGCAGCAAGCGGGCGCCCGTGCGCATGCGGCAAAGCGCGCGTGATTTCGGTAAGCGTTCGCTCGATCAGGGATTCATCGGTTTGGGTATCAGCCAGGCGTTCGCTGATGCGGGCACTGATCCGGTTCATTAAACCAGCCATAGCCAAATGGTCTTTCAATTGAAGAATTCCCGTCCATTTAGTAATTTTACGTGTTGATATTCGGAAAATCGTGCTCTATTATGCTGCCAAGGCTTAGGGCAGGTAGTATGAAAGTCCCAGAAGTTACCGACCCCCCCCCAAACGATTCCAGTGCCATCTGCTGAGTCGTCTCTTCCAACGCGCTCTCATATCAACACCATCCTGTTCCGTTCCCTGTTGGGATTTTTTGCATTATTCGGGATTCCGGGCAGCCGGGAACAAGCGGCAAAGCGGCTTGTGCAGGTCTGTGGTAGCCGGGCCTCGTCTTCGACGGTATTGCTGGGAGTTGCCGAGGCGCAAAGTTGCGGTGATTGTGGCGATGGCGCCGATTGCGGCGATGGGGGGGACGGCGGTGATGGCGGTGATGGAGGCGATGGGGATTGCATGTACGAGAGCAAGTGCGAGGAATAAATGCGAGTAGGCCGACGCGAATTTCTTTTCGGATCGCTTTCGGGCAGTGTCCTGGCGCAATCGCTCATGGCGCCTGCCGCGTCAACCCTGACGATGCTAACGCCCGCCGACGGCACGGTATTTGACTCGAGCATATCCACATTCTTCCCGGCCATAGCGGGCCAACCCAATTTCGCCTCGGAAATCCGTCCTTTTTTGGTGTTGCTCCGGAACAATACTGCCCTCACTGCCAAGGGATACGATGTGCGCTGGATGATCAAGTCGGACAGCGGCAGCGTCGTGGCCATAGACAACTACTTTGTGCAGAGGCATAGGATGCCTCGCAAGGAGGCGAAAACCATTGAGCCAAGCGTGATCCGTCTTTTGTCATTCTATGGAAACGTGACGCCGCACGACTCGGCAAGCATGCTGCCGAATTCCTACGGCGTCGGGACAGTGTTGTCGGTCGCTCTGGATGGAGTCATTTTCGAGGGCGGCATATTCGTAGGCGCCAATACGAGCCAGGTATTGCAGCGGTATATTGCCACGCGTTACGCCGAGCACGACATAGGGGTGCTTCTGAGCCGCATGTTTGCCGCGAATGCAAGTACGGACGCGATTGTCAGCAGCCTACAAAATCCGCCCAGTTCATGGACGGCGGACCCACACCACGACAGGGCGGCTCTCTATAAGGAGGCATTAACCGCCGAGGCCAGCCGACTGCTTGCGGTGTACGACAGACGCGGCCTGCCGGGGTTGCAGGCAAACGTGGCGAGGCGGGTGAGATTCCCAAAGGAGCCACCCTCCCTGGCACTTTTATAGTGAGTGCCGCATGCGGCGAGAGCTTTAACACCATGAGGCCGAGAAAGGGAGTATCCGTAATAACGGCGCGATGAATACGGTAGTATCTAGACTTCTGAGCCGCAGGCTGCTGCGTGCCGTCATCTCAGCCTTGCTGGCGACAACTTTCACTGTTGCCGGCAGCGCACAGGGAACCCCGATCGAGGCGTTGTCGCCCCTCCAGACGGTCATGATTCCTGACGTCGTCCGTGGTGGCCTGGGTGGCGAGATCTCGCGAAACGCCTTGGGCCTGATCGGACTGCGATCGTTAGCCGAGGCAGACGGCATCTGGGCAGTTCTTGTATCTACAACAGTCGGAAACTCCGTCGCGATCGGGAATGTAGGTGGATTTACGCACGCGTTTGCAGTTGAAAAGGACGTGCGCCAACTCGCCCTGGATCGATCAGGGCACGTTCACCTGCTCCATGGCTACGCGACTGGCGCGAACTCAGCACGACAGGTTTCCGTGGTGGACACGGAGGGTGCGCCCATTGGCCAGTACACGGTACCCGCAGCGGCGGCGTGGCCCTTCCTCAGCGGCTCCGGAGTGGTCTGGTACACGGGCCGGGCGCTTGCGACGTCGCTTTATGTCGCGCCTACCGTACAGCAAAACGGCGTTCGAGACATCAACGAGACCGGCGGGCAACGGACGTGGGTGGGTGCGCTTCCCGACGGCCGCTATTATACGTTCGGGAATGCGTCGGAAACGATCACTATTCACCGCCCGGGCGGGTCGGTTGTTGCGTCCTACGCCGCGCCGCTTGACAGGGCGTACCAGGCAATCGGGCACGCGGTTCCCAAGCCGCCACCGGGAAGCGATCTCGTCCGAGTTGTCTGGGCCGCCACCACCTCCAAGGGGCAGCTCTATATCTGCCTCTCCGGGTTGAGCGCGTCCGGGCCAGCATACGTTGCGGTTGTGGATGTGCAAACGGGGGCATTAAGTAAGGTGATCGCGGCGTCTCTTCCGGCATTTCCCGAGCTTGCCACGCCCACAGAACCGACCGGGACAGTGACACCCGGCTGGGGCGCCGCTGAGGATTGCATGGTCATTTTGGATCAGATTAAAGGAGTGGCAGCGATTTACCAGGAGTCGGGAGGGCATTAGCATTATGCGAAGATTTATACTTGCGGCGCTGGCCGCTGGGGCATCTGCAACGACAGTCGGCGCCCAATCGTGCCCGATTGTATACAGTGGCTCGTTTTGCGGCCTTGCACCCGGCTTAGCCTATTGCTCGGTTCCTACGACAGGCGGCCCGTGGTTTGACAGTGCGTCGCTAACTTTTCAGCCCACCTCAAACTCAGCCAGCGACCCAGGCTCTCAATGCAGTCAGGGGTGTACCGGCTGTTCTCAATACACCATAACCGTAAGCGGGAAAGACTGTAACGGCATCACTCAAACGGTGAACCACTCGGATTGCTGCGAGCTGGCTCCCTGACGGTTGTCGGTGCCGCCATGGCCGGTTCGATCCGCTGCGGGGATTCCATGCGCCAAAAAGGAAGCTGGAGCCGTATACCGAGCCGGCGCTGGGTCGCAATAAAAACGGTCGTCGCAGAGGACAGGCTCGAATGGAGGATTGGCGACCAGGTTAGTCCATCAGAATCCTTCAAACGTCGCGCGGCTCTTCTCGGCGGTTCCGTTCCGCCGGAGCAACTGGCTGTCCTGCAAAATCGCGACGTGTATTACTATTCGCATCGCCTGGACCTTTCATCTCTACCGTAGGTTGGCTTCGACGTGGGCCCATGCTACGCACATGGATTTTGGCAATCGCTATGTTGGCCAGGGTCCCTGCTAACGGGGGCGAAGCATCGGCTATTCGTGAATTAGAAGGGCGTTTAGCCACGGCGATTAGGACGAAGGATCAGCCGGTTCTAATGAGCCTTACGACCAGCAACTTTCAGATTTCCTGGAGCGAAGGTACAGCCTGGGACAACATCAGCGGAAAGGCGGGCAGGAAAGATTGGCTGGACGAGTTGACGCATCTTCGCACCGTGTCCTATCAGGCCGCAGTTTCGCATATCAAGGTAAGCCGTACGCAGGCCTTCGTAGATCTGCAGGAGACCTGGACGGTCCGGACCACTAACGGTACCGAAACCAGGCACTTCCGATCGTCGGACATGTGGTTCAAGACGGACGGATCGTGGAAGCTCGCTGGCCGTGTCTCGGTGGCCGTCCAGAGCTAGGCCGGAGCGCCCGGCGGTATAGCCCCTGCGCGGTGGCGGCAACTCTGATTTACCATATAGACATGGCGAGCATCCCCGCCAATACGCGTCCCTCCCTGTTCGGCTCAGACTAACTCCGCTCGTTTTAGCGGCCCTCCCTGTCGGTTTTTCTGGTTTCATCCGAGGTGTCTATATATGTCCACCTTAGTGACGCATCCGCTGCTGCCGAACCTGATCACGGCTGTTCCGGGCCCGAAAGCGCGCCGGATTATCGAGCGCGACCAAGCCGTCGTTTCCCCGTCTTACACGCGCTGCTACCCGCTTGTGATGGAGCGCGGCGAAGGGGCCATCGCAGAGGATGTCGACGGCAACCGCTTTCTCGATTTTGCGGCGGGCATCGCCGTTGTAGCGACCGGCCACTCGCACCCGCGCGTCGTGAAGGCCATTCAGGAACAAGCCGCGCACTTCCTTCACATGTCGGGTACAGATTTTTATTACGAAGGCATGGTCACGCTGGCGGAAAAGCTGGCTGCTGTTACACCCGGCGATGTGCCGCGCCGGGTCTATTTCGGCAATTCCGGCGCGGAAGCGATTGAGGCCGCCATCAAAATGGCGCGGTATCACACAGGCCGCGATAAGTTCGTCGCGTTCTACGGCGGATTTCACGGCCGCACCATGGGGGCGCTGTCGCTCACGGGCAGCAAAGTCGTGCAGCGGCGCGGCTTCCATCCAAGCCTGCCGGTCTATCACATTCCTTATCCGAACACTTACCGCGATAGCGACGCGCTGGCCGGCATTTCGGAACTGGAAGATCGGCTGTTCAAGACCATTCTTCCGCCCGAAGAAGTAGCTGGAATTGTGGTGGAGCCGGTCCAGGGCGAAGGCGGTTACCTGGCGCCGCCGGCAAAATTTCACCAGGAGCTGCGGCGCATTGCCGATCAACACGGCATCCTGCTTATTCACGATGAAGTGCAGTGCGGGATGGGACGGACCGGGCGCATGTTTGCCTCCGAACATTTCGGGGTGATTCCCGATATTGTCGCGCTGGCGAAAGGGATCGCGAGCGGAATGCCTCTATCTGCAACCATTGCGCGCGCAGAGGTGATGAACTGGCCGCGCGGCGCGCATGCCTCCACGTTCGGCGGTAATCCCGTTTCCATTGCGGCGGCACTTGCAACCATTGAACTGCTCGAAGAAAGTCTCATCGCGAATGCGGCCCGGATGGGCGCTCACCTGATGAGGCGCATGGCCGATTGGCCGCGCCGCTTCCAACACGTCGGCGAGGTACGCGGGCTGGGCTTAATGATCGGAATCGAAATCGTCCGCGATCAGCAAACGAAGGAGCGCGCTCCGGAGTTGCGCGACCGCCTCGAGTACCTCGCCTTCGAACGCGGGCTGCTGATTTTGGGCTGCGGGCCGAACAGCATCCGGCTCTGTCCTCCGCTCGTGATCACAGAAGAGCAGGCGGACTTCGCCGTCGCTACACTGGAGCATTGTCTTCGCCTTCTGGAGGGTTAGTTCTCGACGTTGGCTGCGGGATTAACAAGTATCCCGGCGCGATCGGTCTGGACCGCAACTTAAGCGCAAAGGCCGATGTGATTGCTGATCTCGACCGTTTTCCGTTCCCGTTCCGGGACGGGGCGTTTCGCGAGGTGCGGGCCATTCATGTCATCGAACACCTGGCCGACGTCATTCGCGCCATGGAAGAGTTTCACCGGCTGCTTGCGCCCGGAGGGCGGCTGATTATCGTGACGCCGCATTACACCGATTTCAGCTCGTTCTGCGATCCGACGCATCGCTGGCATTTGAATAGCTTTTCGATGCGCTATTTCGGCCCGGACCACGGCGGATTCGGCTACTACACAAAGGCGCGCTTTCGTGAGATTTCCACGCGCGTGCGGCTACTTGCTGTATGGAGATACCTGGGTTACGAATTCCTGATTAACCGGTCACGATGGTTTCGCCGGTTTTGGGAATTCTACCTTTGCTATTCCATACGGGGCAAAGTTATCGAATGGGAACTGGAGGCGATCAAAGATCAAACGGCTCCATCAGCCCGCGCCAGCTTCTCTGGAAGCTGAGTGATTGCGCGCGGCAATATCGCGAGCGCCAAACGCTCTCGCCACAAGCTGCGCTGGGGCGCCGGGGAGAGGATCTGGCGCACCGCTATTTGCGCAGCTTGGGTTACGTGGTGGTGGCGCGGAACTACCGGCCGGCAGGAGGCGAAGTAGAGGCGGACATCGTTGCGCGCCAGGGCGAGACGGTCATTTTTGTCGAAGTGAAGTCCCGTGCATCGGGGGATTTCGGCAGCCCCGATCGTGCCATTGGCGCGGATAAGCAGAAGAATATTGTTCGCGCAGCGCGCGCTTACGCGACCCGCGCCGGAGTCGAATGGAGCCAGGTGCGGTTCGACACCATCTCCGTCGTTTTCACCGATCCGCCGTCGATCGTGCATCAGAAGGATGCGTTTTTTGAAGGCCGGTTTTAAAATAACCCGGCGTTAGAAATTGACCCACTCGCCGCGCCGCATCAGCGGTTCGATGCCGCCGCCCGGCGGGATGCCATCTACGTCCATGCTGGCCGAACCGATCATCCAATCCACGTGGATCAAACTGTCATTTGCGCCGCGCGCGGCTAGCTCTTCAGGCGTAAGATTTTCGCCATTTTTGATGCAGGTGCTATAGGCCTGGCCGAGCGCGATATGGCTGGCGGCATTTTCGTCGAACAGAGTATTCCAGAACAACAGCCCGCTGGCGGCAATTGGGGAAGAATGGGGCACCAGCGCGACCTCACCGAGGCGGCGCGCGCCTTCATCTGTATCGATGAGGCGCTGCAAGACGGTTTCTCCGGTGCTGGCGGAAGCCTGCGTAATGCGGCCGGCTTCGAAGCGAACGCGGATATTTTCGATCAATGAGCCCTGATGCGAGAGCGGCTTGGTGCTTGAAACAAAACCTTCCGTGCGATCTTTATGCGGCGTGGTGAAAACTTCTTCGGTTGGCATGTTGGGGAAACCGAAGATGCCGTTGTTGGCGGTAGATCCGCCGCCGTGCCAGAGATGGTCGTCCGCAAGGCCGACGTGAAGGTCGGTTCCGGGGCCGTGAAAGTGAAGAGCGGCAAAGCGCCGTTCATTCAGAAACTGCACGCGCCGCTGCAGATCGGCGCTGTGCTCGCGCCAGGCAGCAACGGGATCGGGGGAATTGACGCGGGTGGCGGCGAAGACGGCCTCCCAGAGTTGTTCCATGGCGGCTTCCTGGGACTGGTTTGGGAACACGACGCGGGCCCAGGCGGGGGTGGCGCAAGGAACGATGGTCCAATTGATATCGTGGCGTGTAATCAGCTCGAGAGCGGGGCGGTAGACCTTGGATAGCGCAACATTTGCGCGCGATACTTTTTCGGGATCTTCATTCGCCAGCAGGACGGGATCGGCGCCGGCGATGGCGAGCCGGGCAGCGCCGCTGCGGAAGGCGTTGGCGATTCCCTCATAGAGCCAGCCGGGAGCATAGTCGAAGCTCTCATCGGCCGCGTAGCGGAAGCGCAGAAGCGTCGAGGGCTCATCGGTGAATAGCGTAGTGACAAATTTTGCGCCCGCTTTGTAGGCGTGTGCGGTAATGCGCCGCACCAGCGGAAGAGCGTCTATGGGAGCGGTCATAAACAACTCCTGCCCGCGCGCGAGGCCGAGGCCCACGTTTACGGCCACATCCGCCAGGCGGTCCAGCCGGTTTTCGAAAGATACATTTCCGTTCGTGGCGTCCGCTCCGGGACGATTCGCAACAGCTACTTGTTCCACAACTGCATCTTAGCCCTGCCCGGCAATTGTTTCGAGCTGGTGCAGGTGATTCAGGTCATGCCCGGCCATAATCTCAACGATCGTTTCGAGTGTCATCTCGCCGCGCTCGGGATGGCGGACACGGCGGCGGAAGGCCTCGGGGTCAAGCGAATCCAGCAAGAGTACGTTCCAGCCGCGAAGATCACAAAAGACGTGCAGGGCCGTTTGCGCGTGAAACGAGGGATTCCCGTACGGCTGCGCCCACGCATCCTGATCAAAGGGCTGGATCAGGTGGTTATCTTGCGCGAGCGCCTGGCGGATGCGAAAGCCAAAGGCGATTTCGCAATCGGCCAGATGGCAGAGGATCATGCGAGCGGTCCATTTCCCCGGCGCATAGGAGCGCTCAAAGCCGCCCGCGCCCAAACTGTCGGCGAGATGGATCAGATTATGCGGGGTGGCGCGAATGACTTCCCGGGCATCCCGGCTACCGAGTTGCAAGGCGTATGGATTGGCAGCGGTCATCGGTTCCAGTATGCCGCAGGGGTTTCTACCTGTTACGATGGGGATTCCAAACTGCCTCGCGATGCCCGCCCGAACTTCATCCGGCATTCTGGCCGAAATTGTCCAGCATAAAAAGCAGGAAGTTGCGGCGTTGCAGGAGCATGCCGTGGCGCTCGAGCGGCAAGCCTATGAACGCAAACAGGCGCCGCGGCCGTTTATAAAAGCGCTGCGCGATCGGGAACCCGCTATTATTGCGGAGATCAAAAAGGCTTCGCCCAGCAAGGGAGTGCTGGTTCGAGATTTTCATCCGGCGCTGCTCGCGCAAGCATACGAAGAAGGCGGCGCGGGGTGTCTTTCTGTACTGACCGATCACGAATATTTTCAGGGGTCATTGCACGATCTGGAGGTCGCGCGCGCGGCCGCAAGCCTTCCGGTTTTGCGAAAGGATTTCACTATCGATCGCGTGCAGGTTTATCAGGCGGCGGCGCATGGAGCCGATGCGATCCTGCTCATCGCGGCGATTTTGACCAGCGGCGAATTGCAGCATCTGCGGGAATTGGCGCATTCCCTGCACATGGATGCGCTGGTGGAGGTTCACAACCAGGAAGAGCTGGCGAAGGCAATCGATTCGGGCGCGAATCTGATCGGCGTGAACAACCGCGATCTGGATACGTTCGAGGTTTCGCTCGATACGTCGCTGCGGCTGAGCTATCTGATGCCGGCGGCTGCCGTGCGGGTCAGCGAGAGTGGTATTCGCACGCGCGCCGATATCGATGTATTGCGCGGCGCAGGCTTTCAGGCGTTTCTGGTTGGCGAATGGCTGATGAAAGCGCGTGATCCCGCGCGGGCGCTCAGCGAGTTATTGGGAAAAAATCATGCCGCGGGACACTGATCCGCCATTCATTATCAAGGTGTGCGGCATCACCAATGAAGAGGATGCGCGCGTGGCGGTTGCGGCCGGGGCGAATGCTCTTGGCTTCAATTTCTATACCAAGAGCCCGCGCTTCATAACGGCGGAGCGCGCGAGAGAGATTATTCGGGCGGTGCCGGGAGAGTATCTGAAAGTAGGAATTTTTGTGAATCCGGGAGCGGGGCAGGTTTTTGAGGATTATCTGGATGTGGTGCAGCTCTACGGTGAATGGCAGCCGGAATTGGCGGGACGAACAGTCTGGAAGGCCACCACGCCACACAATACGGAACCTCTCTGTGGTGCGGATGCATATGTTATGGATACACCGAGTCCGGCGTTCGGCGGCTCCGGCAAAATGTTCAATTGGGCGCTTGCTCGCGGGCGTTTCCGAGTGATTGTTGCGGGCGGTCTGGATGCTTCCAATGTGGCCGACGCGATTGCAGCGGCTGAACCGTGGGGCGTGGATGCCTGCTCGCGTCTCGAGGCGCGGCCGGGCAAAAAGGATGCTGCCAAGGTACAGGCGTTCGTGACCGCCGCGCAAGCAGCTTTTCGTGTGCTAGCCGTATGAGTGCGATTTCGTTACCGGACGCGTTAGGACATTTTGGCCCGTATGGCGGGCGATACGTTCCTGAAGTGCTGATGTCGCCGCTCGAAGAATTAGAACGGGCTTATGTGGAGGCGCGGCAGGATCCGGAATTTCGAGCCGAACTAAATTCACTTCTGCGGCACTATGCGGGCCGGCCGACGCCGCTCTACTTTGCCAGGCGGCTGAGCGAAAGCCTCGGCAGCGCGCAGATCTGGCTGAAACGCGAAGATCTATTGCACACAGGCGCTCACAAGATCAATAACTGCCTGGGACAGATTCTGCTGGCGCGACGCATGGGCAAGCGGCGCATCATCGCTGAAACCGGGGCGGGGCAGCATGGCGTGGCGACTGCAACCGTCTGCGCGTTGTTCGGTATGGAGTGCATCGTCTACATGGGAGAGGAAGACATGCGCCGCCAGCGCCTGAATGTCTTTCGCATGCGGCTGCTGGGTGCAACTGTTGCCGGTGTCGCAAACGGCAGCCGCACCTTGAAGGATGCCATCAGCGAGGCTATGCGCGATTGGGTAACGAATGTGGGTACGACGCATTATTTGCTTGGATCGGCTCTCGGCGCGCATCCGTACCCGATGATGGTGCGCGATTTTCATAAGGTGATCGGCGAAGAGGCGCGCGCGCAGGCGATGGAACAAATGGGGCGATTGCCGGATTCCGTGATTGCTTGCGTGGGCGGTGGAAGCAATGCGATCGGCATTTTTTATCCGTTTGTGGCGGACAAAACCGTGCGCCTGATTGGCGTAGAAGCCGGCGGCCGCGGCCACAAACTAGGTGACCATGCGGCGCGATTCAGCGGCGGTTCGCCGGGCGTTCTGCATGGCGCGTTCAGCTATTTGCTGCAGGATGAGGAAGGGCAGGTAGGCCTGACGCATTCCGTGTCGGCCGGGCTTGATTATGCTTTGATCGGTCCCGAGCATGCCTGGCTGCACGACCAGCATCGCGCTGAATACGTCTCCGTCTCCGATGCGGATGCGCTGTCTGCAGCGAAGACTCTGGCGCGCATGGAGGGAATTATTCCGGCGCTGGAATCGTCGCACGCCATCGCAGAAGCGATACGGCGCGCGCCGCTCGAGCCCAATTCGAGTTTCATCGTGAATGTCTCCGGACGCGGCGATAAAGACATTGACATCTATCGCGAGAACATGCCGGAACTGGATAAGACGTGAGCGTCGAGACCACAACCCGCATTGGCGAGATGTTTGAGCGCTGCCGCGCCGGGCGGCGCAAAGCATTTATTGCGTATCTCACGGCCGGCGATCCGAATACAGAGCAGACGGCGCCGCTGGTTCTTGCGCTGGAGCGTGGCGGCGCGGACCTGATTGAGCTTGGCGTTCCGTTTTCTGATCCGATTGCGGATGGCCCGGTTATTCAGCGGGCTTCGGATCGGGCCTTGCGCGCCGGAGTGAAGCTGTCACGGATTCTCGAGATGGTGAGAGAGATCCGCCGGCATTCCGAAATCCCGCTGCTGCTGTTCAGCTATCTGAATCCGCTTATGCGCTATGGATTTGAAAGGCTGGCAAAAGATGCCGCAAACGCGGGCGCCGACGCTGTCTTGCTCACCGATCTTTGTGTGGAGGAAGCCGAAGAGCCGGTACGCAAACTGCGCGAGCAGAATCTGGACACGGTATTCCTGGCTGCCCCTACCAGCACAGAACAGCGGCTGCGCTTGGTCGCCGAACATTCTTCCGGATTTATTTACCTGGTTTCGCGTACGGGGGTAACGGGAGAGCAGGCCTCGCTGTCTGAGGCGCTCGAGCCGCTGGCGAAGAGAATGCGCGCGTTCACCGATCTGCCGCTGGCGGCCGGATTTGGAATCAGCACGCCGGAGCAAGCCCTCGAAGCGGCGAGTGTTGCCGATGGCGTCGTGGTTGGAAGCGCGATCGTGCGGCAGATTGAGAAGCATATGGCGGATGCAAACATCGCCGCTGAATTGGAAGCGTTCACGCGGCGATTCACTGCGCCGTTGCGAGCGCAATGAGCCGCTATTCGCTCGAAGACCTGGCGCGTTGCCGCGAGCAGATTGACGAACTCGATTTGGCGCTGCTCCGGATTTTGAACGAGCGCACCACCATTGTCGAAAAAATCGGCCGCATCAAACAGGAATTGAAGCTGGCGATCTACGAGCCCAAGCGGGAAGATCAGGTGTTTGAGAACGTTACCAGGCATAATGGCGGCCCGCTCTCGCACGAGGCGGTCAAGCGCATCTTCGAACGCATCATTGATGAGATGAGAACAGTACAAAAAATAAAAATGCTGGAGGAAGGCAGGCAGTGAACGGATGTTAGTGGTCATGCAGGAAGGCGCCACGGAACAGCAGACGGAAAACGTCATCCAGCGGCTGGTCGAGATGGGGTTTACGGTCCATCGCTCGACCGGCGTGCGGCACACGGTGCTGGGCGGGGTCGGCCCGATTGACGATTTTGACCCGGCTGCTCTCGAAGTGATGGAAGGTGTGAAAGAGTGCCACCGCATCGTTTCGCCTTACAAACTTGCCAGCCGCCATTTCAAGCCGGCGGGCACGGTTTTGAAGATCGGTTCGGTCGAAATCGGCGGTCCGGCAGTGGTGATGATGGCCGGGCCGTGCAGTGTAGAAAACGTCGATCAGATGGAGCAGATCGCGCGCCTGATTGCGGAGGCCGGCGCGCGAATTATTCGTGGTGGCGCATTCAAGCCGCGCAGCTCGCCCTATAGTTTTCAAGGTATGGGCGAGGAAGGGCTGCGAATTATGCGCGCCGCAGCGGACCGCAACAACCTTCTGGTGGTAAGCGAAGTGATGGATCAGGTGCAGATCCCATTGCTGCTGAAATACTCCGATATCTTGCAGGTGGGCGCGCGCAATATGCAGAACTTCAATCTGTTGCGCGAACTGGGCAAGGTGCGGAAACCGATTCTGCTGAAGCGCGGAATTGCCGCCACGATTGAAGAGTTGCTGCTTTCGGCCGAATACATCATGTCGGGCGGCAACTATGAGGTGATGCTGTGCGAGCGCGGCATCCGAACATTTGAAACGAGCACGCGCAACACGATGGATATTGCCGCTATTCCGGTGCTGAAGCGCTTATCGCATCTGCCGGTGATTGCCGATCCCTCGCATGGCACAGGAAAGCGGGATTACGTTGTGCCTATGGCGCGCGCCGCTTTAGCTGCAGGAGCCGATGGCTTATTGGTTGAGGTGCATCCGGATCCCGATCATGCCATCAGCGATGGAGCGCAGACACTGCGGCCTGACCAGTTCCAGGAGTTGATGAAGCAGGCCGCTACGATCGCGATGGCGATCGGCCGCCGCATCTAGAATCGTCATCCGGATGGAAACCGTAGCGGTCTTTGGCGTCGGGCTGATCGGGGCCTCTTTTGGGCTGGCGCTGCGGAAGGCCGGATTCACGGGGCGCATCATCGGGGTCAGCTCGCCCGGCGCCATTCAGGCGGGCCTGGCGGTGGGCGCCATTTCGGAAGAAGCGGCGCCGGAGGCCGCGGCGCAGACGGCTGATCTGATCTATCTGGCGCAGCCGGTGGATCGAATTCTCAAAACTTTAGCGACTTTGGGCCCGCTGGTGCATCCAGAGTGTTTGGTCACAGATGCAGGTAGTACAAAGGCCGCAATCGCCAGCACGGCCGGGAAGTACTTGCCGCCCGGTGCTTTTCTTGGCGGGCACCCGATGGCCGGAAAAGAGCAGCGTGGCGCTGAGGCGGCGGACGGTTCGCTATTCCGAAACAGACCGTACGTGCTGACGCCCTGCGGCGAGCTTACGGCGAAAATGCTGGAATTTCGCGACTGGCTGCACCGCATCGGCTCGCGCGTTGTGGTCATGCCGGCGGATGAACACGACCGGGTGGTGGCTTTTACCTCTCACTTACCCCAGTTGTTATCTACCGCAATGTCGGTTACGCTTGCGAAGCAGGGAAACTCCCGGTTTTTGGAAGTTTTTGGGCCGGGATTGCTGGATATGACCCGCCTCGCGATGAGCTCTCCGGAAGTTTGGGAGAGTATTCTGAGCACGAATAAAAAAGAAATCATCAGCGCTCTCAATCATTTCAAAGCGAATTTAGAAGCCTTGACCGCGCGGCTTGAGGCTGGGGCCGAGGTGTCGGACCTCTTCTCTGCCGGTGACCGCTTTGCCGCCAGTCTGCGTGAGGTAGACTACTGAATTTCTAATATCCGGCAGCTAGAACTTTTTCGTGGCATATAGCCGGAAACGTTAATATAATTAGGTACGCTAGGCAATAAACATACGTGACGTCTCTAGCAAACACACTACGGAGCACGCTTCTCGGAGCGGCTGAAGTCACCCGGCTATCGCACCTGCGCCGGTCAACCGCGCTGTTCACACAGGGGCAAGCAGCGGACGCGGCTTACTTCATAGAAGAGGGGTTGGTGAAGTTAACGCGCACCAACAATGTCGGCGGCCGCATCATTCTGACCATTCGCGGCAGCGGGCACCTGGTCGGCGAAGAAGCACTGATGCTGGAACCCAGCCCGTATTACGTGGAGGCTGAGGTCCTGACTAACGCCACCATCTATCGCCTGCCGCGTGAAGTTGTTTCCCGCGCCATTGGCACGCACCCCCAATTCACCGCAGAACTGATCAGCTACTTACTGACTCGCCGCATCGCGCTGGCGGAAAAAGTGGAGTTGCTGTGCTTGCGTGATGTGGAATACCGCATCCTGCACTATCTAGCTGAATTGACACAGCTTGTGAAGCCTGCTGAAGACGGCCAGGGTTATCAGCTTCCTATTACCCAATTGGAACTGGCGGACCTGATTGGCGCCACGCGTGAGACTACCTCCACCACGCTGAATCAGCTCGAGCGCCGCGGCCTGCTGAAGCTATCGCGCCGCATGTTAACCATCCCGTCGCCATCGACGCTGATCTCGGCAGCCGCCGCCCGCAATGCGAATGGCAAGAGCCAGATCGCGCATCAGGAACTGACCTAAGACTGCTGTCCACCAGACCGGTGGAATTCGTCGCCGGACCGGCAACTTAACCGGTTTTCTACCGTCTTGCTATGAAGAATGACTTCGATGAAGTGTATTCGCGGTTACTGTTTTGTCTGTGCGATTCTTTTAGCCGCTCAAACGCCGCCCGCTCAGGCCCCGGCCAATTCCCCGCCGCAATCAGCGCCGCTGAAGGTGACCACGCGACTGGTGGAGGTGAACGTGCTGGTTCACGATCACCACGGCAATCCCATTGGCGATCTGACCAAGGATGACTTCGAAATCACCGATGAAGGCAAGCCGCAATCGATCAGCGTCTTTACCGTAGACCGCATGTCGGGCAACGGAACCACTGCCCAGGGCGGAACGAAGTCTCCGATTATTCCGGCGAATGTGGTCACCAACCGGCCCAACACGATAGCCACGGGCCCTACCAGCGTGACCGTCCTGCTGCTCGATCTGTACAACACAAAGATCACAGATCAAATGGCGACGCGCAAGCAAATCGTCAAGTTCTTGCGGCAGATCCGCCCCGAAGACCGTGTTGCCGTATATCTGCTTAAGGGCACGGGCTTCAGCATTGTGCACGATTTCACGAATAACTCAGAAACGCTGCTGGCAGCGCTCGCGAAAGTATTGCCCGGATTTAGTTCCCAGCTCGATGCGTCGGAATTCGATGCCGCCAATACGGGCAACGACGATGTGGATACCGTTATCGATACCTCGAACACCGTTACGGCCAATTTCTTTCTGCGCGTGCGGGCACTAAACACCTGCCTGGCTTTCAAAGCTCTTGCCACGCATCTGGCTGGGGTACCGGGTAGAAAAAATGTCGTATGGTTATCCGGCGGTTTCCCGATTGCGTTCGGCTTCGGCGACCCGCAGGACTCCGCCGATCAAGCTCTGCTGGGCGGCAGGGGGGCAGCAGCCGACCGGGAACTGTTCGCTGACTACATCGAGGATGCCAGCCGGGCGATGAACACCGCAAACGTGGCTGTCTATCCGGTGGATGCGCGGGGGCTGCTGGGCCTGCCATTTGTGGATGCGAGCAAACAGATCAAAGTAAACCCGAGGACACATCAGATTCCCAACAACCTGATGCACGTGGATCAGCGCAACATGGACACCATGAACTACATCGCGGATCTCACGGGTGGTAAGGCGTTCTATAACACCAACGACATCGAGGGTGCTATTCGCAAAGCCATCGACGATTCACAGGTGACGTACACGCTGGGTTACTACGTGCCGGACGAAAATTGGGATAACAAATTTCACAAGATCAAGGTGAAGGTGAAGCGCTCGGGTGTTTCTGTTCGAACCAAGAAAGGCTATTTCGCCCAGGAAGCGAACGGGCTGACGCCCACCAAGCTGGATGAGACTCTGCGCGACGCGATTTGGAGCCCGCTCGATTCCACGATGATCGGGCTTACTGCGCGTATCGACCCCAGCCCGGCGCTGCCGAATGCCAGCAGAATCGTGTTTGCGGTGGATCCGAACGATTTGCAGTTTAAGCAGCGCGAAGACGGCAGATATGCAGCTTCTATGGATGTCGTCTTTGTGCAGGAGACGAAACGCGGCAAGCGGTTGACCAACGAGAAAAAGACGATCAGCATGGCGGCCACTCCTGAGCAATATGCCGCTATGCGGCAACGCGGCCTGGAAGCGGGCAAGGATCTGGCAATAGGGGCTGAAACAGAAGCCATACGAGTTGTGGTGCTGGATCGCGGAACCGGTCAAACCGGATCGGTCACGATTCCGGTGACCGCTGCAAACAAGAGTGGCGCCAAAGTAGCGCCCAGCGGGACAAATTAAAAAGTACTGTTACCGGCTGGTTCTGTAAGGCATTGATTCGCAAACTTTTTGCTTGATCGCAGCGATAGCATCTGGTAAACTGCATTGCAGATTTTCCGATGCAAGCTGGTTGTAACCCTTAAGGCTCCCGCTTGAGATGCGAGGAGCCAAGGCTCCTCGTTTGTCTGCGGGTACTGACGGGCATTCATCTCGCATCCGGGCAAACAGGAGAGATTAGTAGTGAGAGAAAAAGGTGTAGTGAAATGGTTTAACGCCGCAAAGGGCTATGGTTTCATCCAGCGCTCCAACGGCGATGATGTGTTCGTGCACTTCTCGGCTATCCAAATGAATGGATACCGGACGCTCGAGGAGGGTGCGGAGGTGGAGTTCGAGGTCAAAAGAGGCCCTAAAGGCCTACAGGCCGAGAACGTCGCTCGTCCGTAGGTAGCAACCAGCATTCAACCCGGCCGCCGCTGCAAGTAAAGCACGGCGGCCTTTCTGTTTTAGCCGATGCTCCACATTCCTGACACTCCGCCGCTCACTCTGCTGCGCGACTTTCTTTTGGAATCCGGCTACAAATCGGAACGCCTCAGCGGCGAGCTTGGGTTGAGCCACACCCTTTTCGCGAATCTTACCAATCTGGAATCGCTGTTGGAGCGAACTCGCGCCGATGCGAGGCTTCCCGTTTTGGCGCGCCTCTTTTTTGCCGGTTGGGGAGTGCCAAAGGAGACGTGCCGCCGTCATATTCCGGAAAATGTTCTGCAGCTTTGTTTAGCTGGCAATGTTCTGAGCGAGCGCGATGGCGATTTTTGGCCGGAGGCTGTGCTCGTACCCTTCGAAAACTTTCTCTTTGCCTGCGATGCGCCGCAGGCGCGCCAAAGAAATCGGGATGTGGTGATCGGACCTAGCGCAACGACGAATCTTCTCGCAAAAGCGGCGCTGCGGACGCCGTGCGAGAGCGTGCTCGATATCGGCACGGGTACAGGTGTGCTGGCCATTCTTGCAACCCGTTTTAGCAGCCGTGTGACAGCAACAGATGTCAATGAGCGCGCGCTTTCGTTCGCCCGCTTCAATGCAGCACTGAACGGGGTCGAAGGCGTGGAGTTCGTCGCCGGTGATGCCTTAGCGCCGGTACATGGAAGACGGTTCGCGCGCATTCTGGCCAATCCGCCGTTTTTCCTGGCGGCGAAAAGGAGATTTACCCATAGCGACAGTCCAATCGAATTAGATGGATTTACCCGCAAGCTGGCGATGGAGGCGCCGCAGCACCTCGAAGAGAACGGCGTTTTTCAAATGATTTGCGAGTGGGTTCAGGTGGAGGGCGAATCCTCGGACCAGCGGCTCCGGTCCTGGACTGCAGGCTCGGGCTGCGATGTATTCGTTCTCATGGGGCCGAGTTTTGCTCCTGCAGCGTACGCCGAGAGAAGACATAACGAAGCCGCGACTCTCTACAGAGATGGCAATGAGGACTCGCTGTCTGAACGCTTGAACTACCTGCTGGGCCACGGCGTGGAATATGTGAGGTCGGGCATTTTCACCATGCGCAAGCGAACAGGCAACAACTGGTTCACAGCGGTTTCGGGCGATTTCACTAAGGGAACGGCAGTAGCTATCCAGCAACGTATGGCAGGGCTGAAATGGCTGAATGAACATACAGCAGACGAATGGCTGGCAGCGCGCTTGCGCCTTACGCCGGATACCCTCATCAAACAAACCACTACGTTGGGAGAAAACGGCTGGCGAGCAAACGTACAAATCAGCAAAGCAGATGGAATCGAGGACGCGTTGAGCATCGATTTGGCAGTGCTGCGAACGATAGAACTGTTTGATGGCAGCCGCACTTTGCAGGAGATTACCGGCCAAATGGCGAGAGTTCAGGAGATCCCGACGGAGGAAGCGAAGGCAAAATGCCTGAGTCTTGCCAAGCGCCTGCTGCAGAGCGGTTTCGTGATGCCTGTCGATGAACGCGCTAATCAACAATAGAAAAGAATGCACTACCGGAAATTGGGAACGACCGAAGCAGAGGTGAGCGAGCTTGGCTTCGGGGCATGGGGCATAGGCGGCAAGCAGTGGCAAGGCGCGCGAGACGATGAATCGCTGAAGGCGCTGCGGCGATCCTTTGAGCTGGGCGTCAACTTTGTAGACACCGCGCTTGCTTATGGCGATGGACACAGCGAGCAATTAGTCGGGCAGGCCGTCAATGAGAGTTTTCAACGCGTATATGTCGCGACGAAGGTGCCGCCGAAAAACCGCATCTGGCCCGCATCCCCGTCCACTCCAATTTCAGAGGTGTTTCCCTATGACTACGTCGTGCGCTGCACTGAGGAGAGCCTGCGGAATCTCAAAACCGAGCAGATCTATTTGCAGCAGTTTCACGTTTGGACCGATGCCTGGGTTAACACAGACGAGTGGCGGCGGGCGGTAGAAGATCTGCGGCGCAGCGGGAAGGTCCGTTATTTCGGGATCTCGATCACCGAGCACGAACCTGATTCGGCGCTCGAAGCGGTCAAAACGGGTGTGATTACAGCCGTTCAGGTGATTTACAACATTTTTGATCAGAGCGCTGAGAAGAACCTGTTTCCTCTTTGCCAGAAAATGAAGGTGGGCGTGCTGGCGCGTGTTCCGCTGGATGAAGGCGGCCTCACCGGCACAATCGACGAAAACACAACGTTTGAGCCGGGCGATTTCCGCGAATCGTATTTCCGCGGCGATCGAAAGCGGCAGGTACGCGAGCACGTGGAAGCGCTCCAACGCGATCTGAAGGACATACCCGGTACTTTGCCGCAGATTGCGATACGCTTCTGCCTTTCGCACAAGGCGGTTACCAGCGTGATTCCCGGGATGCGACGGGTAGCAACGGTGGAGGATAATTGCCGGGCAGCGGCCGCAGGCATGCTGGATGCCCGCACACTCGCCATTCTCAGGCGCCACACCTGGGACAGAAACTTCTACCAATAAAATGCGCCTTGCGGTAGTTTCAGACATTCATGACAATCTCTGGAATTTGGCTGCGGCGATAGAGGTCGCCCGCGAGGCTGACGTTCTGCTCTGCTGCGGCGATCTCTGTTCGCCCTTCGTCATCGATGAGCTTGCCAGGCATCCTGGGCCGGTGCATATCGTGTTTGGCAACAACGATGCGGACCTCTATCGCATCACCGCCAAGGTCCAAAAGACAGCGAACTGCCATGTGCACGGCGAGCTCTTTCAAGCAACATTCGACGGCCGGCGCATTGCCATGAACCATTTCGACTACCTGGCAAAGCCGATCGCCAAATCCGGCGAGTACGATGTGGTCTGTTTCGGCCACAATCACGAATTCGAGATTGCGCGCCAGAGGACGGCGCTGCTGATTAACCCCGGCCCGATTATGGGAGCTAAATTCTCACGCGGCCGCTGGGAAGATACAAAACCGACTTTTGTCCTCTACGACACGCTCGCCGATACGGTTGATGCTTACGAGATCGATCCAACAACGAAAGCCGTCAAACCGTTCGAGGCTTCTTCCTAAGTTGCTGTGACGTGAATTTCCGTTATCCGATTTTCCTGGATCTCAGCGGCAAGCGATGCCTCGTCATTGGCGAGGGGGATGAGATCGCGGCGAAGAAGGAAGCGCTGTCGGCGTTCGGCGCAGAAGTAGTTACTGTCGGTGCACACGAATTTCAACCGGCGCATCTGGACGGATGTTTTCTCGTTATCAGCAACCTGGAGGACAACTCCACGGTCTTTCGTCTTTGCGAGGAGCGCGGCATTTTGTGCAACGCCGCAGATGATCCGGAACACTGCCGTTTCAGCTTCGGCTCGGTCCACCGGAGTGGAGATCTGACTATCGCAATATCGACCAACGGATGGGCCCCGGCGCTCGCGGTGCGCTTGAAGCAGAAGTTTCAGAATGAAATTGGACCGGAATATGGAGCATTCCTCCGGCTGCTCGAGGAAGTGCGGCCCGAGATTACTACGCGCATTGCGGATTTTGCCGTGCGCAAGGCGCTCTGGTACAGAATCGTCGATTCGGATCTGCTGGAACTGGTGCGCCAGGCTCGTGAAGATGAGGCACGGCGCCGGATGAGGGGCATGATTGAGGAGGCGGTCAACAGCACTTCGGGTTCCGATAGTCGCGTTTGAAAAATGCGGAGCCTGCCGCGCCGGGAGTCGTTTCGACGCTCGGCACAAAAGCAGTTTCCGAACTGACGTTTTCGCGCGTCCCGCGCAGAAGGCCGTACCAGACGCGTATGGAGTCAGCCAGGATAATGGCTACCAGAATCAAAAAGCCGCCGCAGACAACTGCATCCAGGCGCTCATTGAAAATCACCGCCCGTGTTTCGGCGAGTTTGGCGGCGGCGATTTGCCCGCCGGCAATGGCGGCTTCCAAAAAACGTGCGTGGGCGAGAAAGCCGATGCGCGGCTCAGGCGAAAAGATCTTTTCCGTTCCGGCTGCGAACGTGACCGTGACGAGCCACACGAGTGGCGCGGCTGTGATCCACATGTAGCGAACGCGGCGCATCTTCAATAGCACCGTGGTAGCGACACAGAACGCGATAGCCGCCAGCAACTGATTGGAAATTCCGAACAGCGGCCACAGCGAATTAATGCCGCCCAGCGGATCGATGACGCCTTGATAAAGAAAATAGCCCCAGGCGCCCGCAATAACAGCGCTGGTGAGGATCATGCCGGGCGCCCAGCTTGTGCGTCCGAACGGCTTGTGCAGATGGGAGAGCATATCCTGCAGCATGAAGCGGCCCACGCGAGTGCCGGCATCGAGGATGGTGAGGATAAACAGCGCCTCAAACATGATGGCGAAGTGATACCAGAAGCTGAGCAGCCCGTTCCCGAGCGTAGTGAAAATTTGCGCCATGCCGAGCGCGAGCGAGGGCGCGCCGCCCGTCCGTCCATAGAGGGTTGTTTCACCTACCGAGCGGGCGAGCTGCGACATGGTTGCGGCCGAGACCGGGAAACCCCAGCGCGTAATCGTCGCGACGGCAGCTTCAGGCGAAGCGCCCACCACTCCAGGCGCGGCGTTCACCGCGAAATAAACACCGGGCTGGAGCGATGCGGCAGCCACCAATGCCATGATGGCGACGAAGCCTTCGAGTAGCATGGCGCCGTAGCCGATCGGCCAGGCGTGCGATTCCTTCGCAATCATTTTCGGAGTGGTGCCGGAGGAGATGAGTGAATGAAAACCGGAGACGGCGCCGCAGGCGATGGTGATGAAGCAGAATGGAAAGACCTTGCCGGCGAAGATGGGCCCGGTACCATCAGTGAAGCGCGTGAGAGGCGGTAGCGCCAGGTGCGGATGCGAAACAAAAATGCCGGCCGCCAGCAGAAACATGACTCCGAGTTTTACGAACGTGCTGAGGTAATCGCGCGGTGCGAGCAATAGCCAGACGGGCAATGTGCTTGCAAGAAAACCGTAGATGATGATTGCGACGGCGAGTGCGATACCGCTCCACGTAAACCAGTTTGCCCAGACCGGAGAAGCCGCGGCCAGCTTGCCGCCGTAAATGCTCAGCAGGACCAGAATCAGGCCCATTGCCGAACACTCCAGAACCTTGCCCGGCCGGATATAGCGAAGATAGAGGCCCATGAACAGCGCGATCGGGATGGTCATGGCGATCGTGAACGTTCCCCAGGGGCTGCCTTTCAGCGCATTCACCACCACCAGCGCCACCACCGCGAGCAGCACGATCATGATGAGGAGTACGGTGATCAGCGAAACGAACCCGGCAACCTTGCCGATCTCTTCGCGCGCCATCTGGCCCAGCGTTTTGCCGTTGCGCCGCATGGAGCAGAACAGAATCACAAAATCCTGCACGGCGCCGCCCAGCACCGCGCCGAAGAGAATCCATAACGCGCCCGGCAAATAGCCGAACTGCGCCGCCAGCGTAGGGCCAACCAGAGGACCGGGGCCGGCTATTGCCGCGAAATGGTGGCCGAGCAGAATCCACTTGTTTGTCGGTTCGTAATCCTGCCCGTCGCGCAAGCGTTCGGCAGGAGTCGCTCTGCGGTCGTCGAGCATCAGTACTTTGAAGGCGATGAATTTTGCGTAGAAGCGGAACCCGATCAGGTAAATACAAATAGCGGCTGCAACCAGCCATAAGCTGTTGACCGGCTCGCCGCGTTGGGTGGCGATCACGCCGGTGCAGAGAGCCGCCAGTACCGCGAGCGCTGCCCAGAAGACCCGGGCGAAGTGGCGTTTCATGCGGCGGCTAGAATCTTCGGAACACAGCCAGTACCGCAGCGATGAGCGCAATGATCACAGCCGCCACGGCCAGCGTGAGAAGAGCGCGGATTACCGACGAATCAGCGCGATTCTCCATCCGAATGCCGATCACGGGCGCCGGGCCGGGCGGCCGCGGTTCGGCTTCCATACGCAGTTTCGGCTGCGGTTCTATATCGCGAGGCATCTCAATGACGCGTTTAAAGCGCGGCCCCAAGGCTCCAGCGCGATATTCCAGCTCTTTGGTGAGGCCCACGATGAGGAAGCCGTCATGCGAATCGCCGACTGCCCCGATATAACGGCGCGGGATCCAGACCTTAGCCCCGGTCTGCGCGTTGACTACTTGCACTTCGGCCCAGGAACCGGTGGCCAGCAGCCATTCGTTCGGTTCGGCATTTTTGATGGGCGGATAAAACGCAAAGCGGCGCGGGCCGATATAGTCGAGCGGCGACGGCACGAGCGGCGCTGACATTGGTCTCATCTTAACTGACTGCTCGGGTTAGGACGGCGGAGCGTCCTGGAACTTAAGGCGTGGTTGTAGCAAAGCCTGGTCTACAAAGGCCAAAGCTACGGTTGAGCGGGGCGCGGCCTTTTCGTAGGCTGGAAGAAATGGAACTGCTTACCCCTGAAGAAATTGGCCGGTTGACGCCGCCCGAACGCCTGGCGCTAATTGCCCAGCTATGGGACAGCCTCGAAAATGAGCAACTGCCCTTGACCGAATCACAGAAGGCAGAACTCGACCGCCGACTTGCTTCGCTTGATGACGACCGCCGCGGGGGAGTCACCTGGCCTGCCCTGAAAGCTGAACTGCAAGAACGTTGCCCGTAATGTATCGGGTTATTTTTACGCCAGCCGCCCGCGCCGAATTGATCGAGGCGCAGGATTGGTACGAGCGCGAGGCAGCCGGTTTAGGCCAGCGCTTCCGGGACGCGATTGATGCCCTCGCTGGGCGAATGAGTAGCAACCCGCAGCAATTTCCTATCGTGCAGAAGAACGTGCGCCGCGCTCGCTTGCGGCGTTTTCCCTATTCGTTGTTTTTTATCACGCAGGCTGACGAGCTACTTGTGATTGCGTGCTTTCACGCCAGCCGTGATCCCGTAATCTGGCAGAGCCGGCCGTAGGCTGTGGACAATAGTCGAGCGGCGATGCACAGGCGTTCATGGAGGGCCCTCGGGAATGCTCCCGCGCTTGTGCATGTCCTGGATGACGGCACTTCGCAACTCGTCGCAGTACGTCCTTTATGATCGTGTGCCGCGCCGCCCTGGGGATTCATTCTAATTTGCTGCTCCGCGATATTCGAGCACCAAAGCGGTGATGTCGTCGGCCTGCTTCCTGCCGTTATGAAAAGCCAGAACCTCGGATATCAGCTTGTCGTGAAACGGCTGCGCCTCGAGCGCGGCACAGTCCTTTAGAAATTGGGGCAGCCGCAGCTCAAATGTTTCATTACGATCGTTTTCGGCTTCGGTGATGCCGTCGCTGTAGGCCAGGATCTTGTCGCCGGGCGCCAGTTGCAAATGCGCAACGCTGTAGCGCGCATTGCGCCAAAGACCCAGCGGGGTGCCGGTGGTCTGAAGTTCTGTTAGCGCGCCGGAACGGCTGATGAGGTAGGGCGCGCAATGACCTGCGTTTACCCATTCCAGCATTCCGGATGAGTGGATGGTGGCGTAAAAAAGCGTGGCGTATTTTTCGCGTTGCGCGCGATCCACCAGAAAGCCGTTGATTTTCGTGACCACTTCCTCGAGCGAGGCCGAAAGGTCCGAACCCAGCAGAAACGCGCCTTGCAGCAAAGAAGCGAGCAGCGCGGAACTGATCCCTTTCCCCGATACATCGGCAATGACTGCGGCCCAGTTGTCGGCATCGATCTGGTGCAGATCGAAGTAATCGCCTGCCACTTCGGCGGAGGGCAAGCTGGAACCAGCAGCGCGCAGCCAGCCCGAATCGGGAAATGTGCGGGGAAGCAGATTCTGCTGAATTTTGCGCGCCAGGTTGAATTCCTGTTCCAGAAGCAACTTCTCGCGTTCGCTTTCGAGGACTTTTGCATTCTCGAGCACGGTAGAAGCTTCAAGAGCCAGCGTGTGGAGAAGTTCCAGATTCAGCTCCGGCACCACCGTTTGCTGAGGGCAATCGAGATAGATGAGGCCCAGCGTATCGGATCTGGAAGAGATGGTGACGGTCTCCTGCGCGTCAATGCTGCCCAGGCTGACGAGAGGCACGCAGATCACGTCGCGCCTGGAGGCATCGAGCGTGACCGAGAGGAGGTCGCGGCGTTCCTCGAGCGCGCGTGAGATTACATCAGCGGGGATGGTGAGCGCCGCGGCGGGCAGCGAGCGGCGGAATTTATCGCGCCCTAATTTCACTTCGAATTCATCGTCCGAGCGCAATATCAGAAAGGCCCGCTCGGCGCCCGTCAACGTAAGAGCAGTATCGAGCACGGCTCGCAGAACCTCGCCGGCCCCCAGCGAGGTTTGCAGCGTTCGGGCCACA
The DNA here is from genome assembly GCA_021324185.1 of Terriglobia bacterium. GTDB lineage: Bacteria > Acidobacteriota > Terriglobia > Bryobacterales > Bryobacteraceae > Bog-105. The sequence continues at coordinate 49,321 of JAJPJN010000113.1, forward strand.
TCTAAAACGGCGCGCAAGCGGGCAAATTGCCCGGCAGCTCCGTCTGCCTGTGAGCTTGCCGCGGAAATACGATTCAGCAGGCGATGTATGCGATCATCCTCGCCGGAGAAGATGTACTGGTAGCCGTCCTCGAACCCGAAACCGATGGAATCGCCGCTCTTCAAAAGAGTTGCCGATTCGATGCGGCGGCCGTTCACCCACGTGCCATGAAGGCTATCCAGATCTTCAATCGCAAACCCGTCGGACGTGCTTTTGATGGAGGCATGCGCGCGCGACGCCCGGCTATCGCGCAGGATCAGGTGGTTATCCGGACCGCGGCCGATGCGAAACGGCAGCGGCGTGATAGAAATGCGCGTGCGTTCACCGGAGGGATGAATGACCTCGAGAGCGGCTTCAGCAAAGGCAGCTTTCATTCTGGAAAACTCGCGCAGAACGGGCACAGGAACCGGCAGGCCCTTGCGCTCTAATCTCAGCTTCGCAGACCTCCTAGGCATCATTTGGTACAACGTTGGTCGGGTGTTTCAAAAGATCCTGGTTGCCAATCGAGGCGAGATTGCAGTGCGCGTCATCCGCGCTCTGCGTGAGATGAGTATCCGCAGTGTCGCTGTGTTTTCTGAGGTAGACCGGCGTGGGCTGCACGTGCAAATGGCGGACGAGGCGGTTTGTATCGGCGCCGGCCCATCGAGTGAGAGCTATCTAAACATTCAGCGCATTCTCAGCGCGGCGCGCGCGACGGAGGCGCAGGCCATCCATCCCGGCTACGGTTTTTTGAGCGAGAATGCAGCCTTTGCAAAGGCATGCGAGGACGCGGGCGTCAAGTTCATCGGGCCGCGCTGGCAGGCGATTGAGCAGATGGGGTCGAAGACGGCAGCACGAAAGCTTGCGATTGAAGTGGGCGCGCCGGTGGTGCCGGGGACCGAGCAAGGTATTCGCGATTACGCGGAAGCACGCAAAACAGCGGCCGGAATCGGCTATCCCGTGCTGCTGAAAGCTGCCGCGGGCGGGGGCGGAAAAGGCATGCGGCGTGTTGATAAGGAAAGCGAGCTTGAAGCGGCATTGCGCGGGGCCGCGAGTGAAGCAGAGCGCGCATTTGGCTCGGGCGAAGTATATCTGGAGAAATTCATCGAGCGGCCGCGGCATATCGAAGTTCAGGTACTGGGCGATGAGCAAGGGCATCTCATTCATCTGGGCGAGCGGGAATGTTCGATTCAGCGCCGGCATCAAAAGGTGGTGGAAGAATCGCCTTCGCCGCTGGTGCTGGCGAAACCGGAACTGCGCGAGCAGATCGGGCAGGCGGCGCTTCAGATTGCGCGCGCAGTGAGCTATTCGAACGCGGGGACGTTGGAGTTTCTTGCCGACCAGGAGGGTCACTTCTACTTTTTAGAGATGAACACCCGTTTGCAGGTGGAACATCCCGTGACGGAGTGGGTCACGGGGCTCGATCTCGTCCACTGGCAGATTCGCATTGCAGCAGGCGAATCTCTGTCGATTCAACAAAGCGACGTGCGCTGGAAAGGGTCGGCGCTGGAGTGCCGTGTGTATGCGGAAGATCCCGGGAACAACTATTTCCCCAGCCCTGGCGAGATCACATATTACGCGGAACCCTCAGGCCCCGGAGTGCGTGTAGATGGGGGTGTGTACACGAGCTGGACGGTGCCGATCGAGTACGATCCGCTGCTCGCGAAGTTGACGGTTTGGGCGGGGGACCGCGATACAGCGATTGCACGCATGCGGCGCGCCTTGTCTGAATATCGCGTCCTGGGCATCACAACAAACCTCGCATTGTTTGATGCCATCATGAGCGATCCGGAGTTCATAGCAGGCCGTCTGCACACCGGGTTTTTAGATGATCTCAAGCAGCGCTTTAGCCCGCAGGCCCTGGCGCAGGATGAAGCGGTGGCTTCGATCTTGGCGGCCGCAAGCATGCAATCCTCAACGCCGGCAATTCCCTCCAACGGCGCGCCTGCTGAAAGTATTTGGCGCAGTATTGGCAGAAGGGGCCTGCTGCGTTGAAAGTTTCTGTAGAGTTCGACGGCCAGGAGTTTCTACTCGATTTCAAGCGCCAGAAAGGGCCGGCGGCTGAATATGTGTTGAGCGGCGCGGCAGCGAGTTCCGGGCAGGCTTCGATTGTGCAAGCCATGCCAAGCGTGTTTTCCGTCTTGCTCGGATCGAAGAGCTTCACGGTGGTGGTGGCGCAGCGCAACGCAGAGCTAGAAGTGTGGGCAGGCGGGCGGCGGCATGTTGTTACACTGAGCGATCCCAGGGATCGCACCGCAACGGCGGGCCGGGCATTGGCGGCAGGACGGGTCGAGATTCGCGCGCAGATGCCGGGAAAAGTGATCAAGGTGCTTGTGGAGCAAGGCGCGCGAGTAGCTGCCGGGCAGGGCGTCATCATAGTGGAGGCGATGAAGATGCAGAATGAAATGAAATCGCCGAAAGATGGCGTGGTGCAAAAGATTCACGCAGCAGAAGGCAGCACCGTCGTTGCCGGCGAAGCTCTGGTGGTGATCGACTAAGGCGGTTTCTGATGGCGAAGGCAGACTGTCCCTTGTGCGGCGGCACGGGGTGGATATCGACACAGCAGGATGGCTTTTCGGCAGCGCACCGTTGCGAGTGCGTGGCGGAGACCCGGCTGGAAGAAATAGAAGAGCGCGCGCAGATTCCGCGTAATTACCGAAACGCATCCTTCGATACGTTTCTCGCGACCGACGGCAAGACTCTTCGCGACGCAATGGTGTTGATCAAAGGCTATGCGAACGAGTATCCGCTGGGTAAGAAGCCGGGCTTGTTGCTGGCGGGACCTCCGGGGACAGGAAAGACGCACCTGGCGGTAGCGGCTCTGCGTCAACTCATGGCGCGCGGTTTCGAGGGAGCGTTCTTCGATTACCAGAATCTGCTGGAGCGCATTTACGCCGGCTACAGCGAAGCGCTCGGAACGAGCAATCGCGAGGCCTATCGCGTCGCACTCGAAACCGAGATTCTCCTTCTCGACGATCTCGGCGCGCACCGGATCAACGAATGGGTTGAAGATACGGTAACGTCCGTCATCACCTATCGCTACAACCACCAGAAACCGCTGATTGCGACGACGAATCTGCCGGATCCCGACTACGGCGGCGTCGATAATAAAGAGCGGATCACGCTGCAAGACCGCATTGGAGCGCGCGCCCGCTCACGCCTGTTTGAGATGTGTACGGTAGTGCGGATGTGGGGCGCGGCGGATTACCGGATCAAGGCCGCAGCCCCAGTCCGTTATTAAGCTGTTGCGGCGGCGCCGAAGCTTTGAACGGCTTCTTTTTCGTCCTCGAAGGTGGGGAAGATTGTGTGCAGCTTAGTGATCTGCATAAGATCTCTCATCTTGCCCTGCAGATGGAGCAGCTTGACCGAGCCACCCTGGTTCGTCGCCGTGGTGTAGGCGCCGACGAGCTCGCCCAAACCCGCGCTATCGACATATCCGACATCCTTCATATTCAGGACGATGTTCTTGTTGCCCTGCGCGAGCTGTGAGCGTAATTCATCCCGCAGAATGCCGGTGTTTTCACCGAGAGTGATTCTGCCGCTCAGATCAAGTATGGTGACATTGCCCTCTTGCCGCGTTTTGATTGTGAGTGCCACTGATCCAGATTCCTTTCCTGTTCTTGCTGTGCTTAGAGTTTTCATTGTATCCAGGCGAAGAGCTTGCGTGTGCATTCTTCCGCACAGAGGCAAAAGCTAGTATTAATGTCGGTGGATATAGTTCTAGTACTGACGGTATTGTTCAGTCATGCCGCTTCCACGCACTGCTTACTTCGGAGTTCTTTCTCTCGTCCTCGCTGCGTTCCCTGGAACACTTTCCGCACAAGGCACATGGCCTGCCGATCTATCCAGGCTCGTTGTTGCCGGCGATTCCATCTCGGCCGGCGTTCAGAATTTCTCTTTAGAACAGGATCAGCAGATCCACGGCTATGCGAGCGTCTTGGCGCAGCAAGCCGGTGTGCCGTTGACTCTGCCGCTGGTGCCGTACCCTGGGGCTCCCAACACGCTGGAACTGACCAGCCTGAATCCGATTACGATCGTTCCAGTTCCCGGGACTCTGCCCGCTATCCCGCGGGTGAATCCGTGTGAGCAGCCGACGAACGTATCGGTCCCCGGCGTCACATTGGGGCAGGCCTTAACAATTAAACCTTCGCCCACATCCTCGACCAATCCGGTGCAGCAATGGGCGAATATCGTGCTGGGATTTCCCAATCCGTTTGGGGTGCTCGCCGGCTGCAAAATAACGCCCACCGCGCCGGCGACAGAGATAGAACAGGCGGTTGCGCTGAATCCCACTGCGGTGATCACCTGGCTGGGGAATAACGATGTGCTCGTACCGGCGATGATCGGGCAGCTCAGTTTAATGACTCCCTGGGACGATTTTGCGGTGCAATACGCGGCACTCCTGAAGGACCTCAGCCAGACGCACGCTTCGCTTTTGACCGCCAATATCCCGGACGTGACGCTAGTCCCGTTTTTCACGCCAGTGCCGGCGCTTGCCGCGCAGTTCAATCTGCCTGTCAGTACTGTTGCCAGCGCACTCCACGTGGGTCAGAACGATTTCTTACGTCCTACGGCGGTACCCATTGCTGCTGCGATCCTACAGACCCATTCCGGTTCGTTACCTGCTTTGTGTCCGGCTCCGGGAGCGCTTCAACTGCTCACTCCCGTAGTACCGTGCGTTTTGAGCGCTTCCGATGCCGCTACGATTCGCGAAACCGTTGATGAATACAACCTGGCCATCGCAATTGAATCCGCCTGGTATGGTGCGCCCACGGTGGACATTCACGCGCTGATTGAAAATTTGAGCCAGAACGGCTATAAAGCCGATGGCAGGCTGCTCACAACCGCTATGCTGGGCGGCTTGTTTTCGCTCGATGGCGTTCACCCCAGCAATACTGGCTACGGCATCATCGCCAACGCATTTATTGACACGATGAACACCTGGTGGGGAACCAACATCAAACGGGCGAACATCAATGAGATCGCTGCCCACGACCCGCTTCGGCCGCCGATCAGGCTGAACAAGCAGCCTTGACCTAAGCCGTTCAGCTCGCTTTGCGTTGCTGCTCAGGCGGTTGCATCTGCTTGCGCCGGTGTAGCGCATTCTGGATCATCAGATACTCGCCGAGATTTTCCTGCGTGACCAGCCCGACCACCGTGCCGTCCTGGAGCACCGGCATGATGCGCACGGGCGAGGACGCGAGGCGCGCTAGGGCCGCCTGCAACATTTCGCCGGGTTCGGCAGTGGCGAAGTCGCGCTCCATGACAGTAGTGACGAGCTGGTCGGGCCCATACTGCGAGAGACCGGCCAGCAGATTGGCGCGAGTCAGGATGCCCATGACGCGATCGCCCCACATGACGGGAAAATCGTGCTGCGATCCTTCGAGCACCATCTTCATGGCATCGCCGAGTGTGTTGTTCGTGCTCAACGTTTTGAAGTCTTTCAGCATCGCCGCTTGAATCGGTATGCCGGAGAAGGCATCGCGGACCTGGACCGATTGCGATTCATGCGCGGCGCCGATCCACACAAACAGCGCGATGAACACCAGAAAAGGATCGAAGAACAAGCCCACAAGCCCGAAAAGCAGCGCCAGTCCCTGACCGATTGCGGCTGCCAGTTGCGTTGCGGCGACGTGATCCATTCGCGTCGCCAGAAAAGCGCGCAGCGCGCGGCCGCCATCCATCGGAAAAGCGGGAATGAGGTTGAAGACGGCCAGCAGAAGATTGGCCATCAGGAGGCGCTCGAAGAACGGCCCGTTGGTGATGCTCAGCGATGTGACGGGCTTGAACCCGTTCGTTAAGAAAAGGCCCAGATAGATCAACGCGGCAATCAGCACGTTCACGATCGGGCCGGCAAGCGAGACTACCAATTCCTGCGACGGCTTCTCCGGCAGGCGCTCAAAGCGCGAAACTCCTCCAATCGGCAGAAGCGTTATGTCTTTGGTCACTATTCCGTAGTGTCTGGCGGTCAGGGCGTGCCCGAATTCATGCAGCACAACGCAGGCGAATATGGCGAGGATGGAGAGCAGGCCGCTTCCCACGCCGTTCATGGTGTGATTTCCCAACCAATGCAGGGCTACCACCCACAAAATCAGCAGAAAAAAAGTGGCATGGATGTAAAGATCAATGCCGGCAATCCGGCCTATCTTGAATGACCAACGCAAAGCTTGAGCCCGCCATCCTTACGAATAGCAGACGCGGTGTTGTGTACTCCTGTGTCAGCATGAGGAGTTGCCATGATGCTGAACAGATCGTGTCTAATCGCGATTGCTTTGGTTCTGATTTCAGCTGGCCTGCTCATCCCGGCGCAGCGGGGCTCGTCGACCCGCGATTCCGGTCCCCAACTTTGGTTCATGAATCATTCCTACGCGGTGACCGGCGATGCCGTAGTCGAAAGCGAACGGCGCATCGATCAGGCGGCTGCACTGGGCTACAACGGCGTCATGTTCTGGGACAGCGGTTTCAACTTCATGTCGGACGACTTTTGGCCATGGGAAAACGAAGCGCGCTTGGGCGAGCTGATGAAATATGCGGCAAAAAAAGGCATGCGCACCATGGCCACGCCCAGCCCCTACGGCTATTCGAACGAGTCTCTCGAGGCGAATCCAAACTGGGCCGAAAGCGAGCCGGTTGTGGGCGCGCTGTTCCGGGTGGATGCGTCCGGCCGGCGCCTTGTGTTCAAGGACAGCTTCCCCGGGCTCAAGAATCCCGGGTTCGAAGAAGGCAAATCGGATTGGTTCGATCTAAGCGATCCGGGTACAAGCATCAGCACAAACGCGCATTCGGGAAAAACTTCGGCCGCCATCGTGAATGCCCCGGCCAACGCTCGCTTCCGGCAGAGATTTCCGCTCAAGCCGTGGCGGCAATACCATCTGCGTATCTGGTGGAAGGCGGAAAACTTCAACGGAACGGCTATGATCGAGGTCCTCGATTCGGCAAACCACGATCTGGGGCGAGTGAACTCGACGTTCTCTGCCAGGGGCACGCACGATTGGACTGAGACCGACCTCGCGTTCAACAGCAAAGACAGCACCGAGGGTGATCTGTATTTCGGCGTGTGGGGCGGCAGTTCGGGCAGCATCTGGTTCGATGACGTGGCTCTGGAAGAGACATCGCTCGTTTATGTGACGCGGCGTAGCGGAGCGCCGCTCAAGCTGTACGATCCGGGCAATCCGGAAACCGTTTTCCAGGAAGGCGTCGATTTCAACACGGTTTACGATCCGCGCATGTCCGAGCGAAACGCGTTTCGGGATATCTGGCACGCTCCTCCGGTAGTCACCCTCGGGGCGCATACCCGTCTGAAGCCGGGCCAGGTTGTCGCGATGGACTATTACGCAGCGTTTCCGCTACCGGATACGCGCGGCATCTCCATGTGCATGACGGAACCGGCCGCCTGGAAGTGGGTACAGGCTAACGCGCTGGCGGTGAAAAAACAGATGGCTCCAAATACGGGCGTTCTGTTGGGATACGACGAGATACGCCAGATGAATACATGCGCCAGTTGCCGCGCCAAGAATATGGACGCCGGCCCGCTGCTCGCCTGGAGTATTAAACAACTTACTCAGCTTCACCAGAACCTTACTCCAAATGCCCAGCTCTACATTTACAACGACATGATCGACCCTTATCACAATGCACATAAGAATTACTATTCCGTGCGGGGCGACTTAGCCGGGGGCTGGAATGGCGTGCCATCCAACATCATCATCCTGAATTGGAATCTGGATAACTTAAGGAAGTCTCTAGCCTGGTTTGCCGGTATGGATCCCCGCTGGCCTGTGCCGCACCAGCAACTGATTGCGGGGTATTACGATAATCCCAGCGGCGCGGCGGCTGCCAAGCAGGAGCTCGAACAGGCCTCCGGCATACCGGGCATCCTCGGCTTGATGTATCTATCGTGGTCCGATAACTACTCTCAGTTAAAGAGTTTTGCGGATGCCGCTCGTGCGAACTGGCCGGCTTATCTGGCCAGTGTTAGTTCTGCTAAGCGAGCACCGCAGTAACTTAACATTCCCGTTATAAAGATTTTTGTAAGTTCTCTGCTCAAGAAGGTGTAACTTTTGAGCGTTTCCGGGCATCATGTACAACTGGAAAGCCCCGGAAAAGGGCGGACCGGGCAGGTTGCTACAACCTGTCAAGAAAATCCTTTGACGAAAGAGGTTACAACGTATGTTTGACACGATGCTCTCTCGTGACATGCGACAAACGCTGGACCAATTCCGTCGTAGTGTGGACCAGCTATTCGACAATTTCTACGGCTCCGGCTCTCGCTTAACCGCCACCAACGGCAGCGGGAGCAGCACAAACGGCAGCGAATACACTTTCACGCCGGTGATCGAGTCCGGCTGGAGCGAGAATGAACTGGTGTTGCGGGCGATTGTACCTGGGGTCACTCAGGACAGCCTGAAGGTCTCTACGCAGGGGAACCAGCTTATTCTCGAGGGCGAGCGCAAAGCTCCCGAAGCCTGGACTTCCGGCGCGTATCCCCAAATTGCTTACGGGAAGTTTTACGCTACCGTTCCTCTGCCACAGAATCTGGACGTGGATAACATCAAATGCCGCCTGCATGACGGTGTGCTGGATATCTACGTACCCGTGGCTGAATCGATGAAGCCGCGCCAGATTCCGATTGAAGCCGGAAAGGCGCAGCAGAAAGCTATCGCGGCCTGAGCTGGCCCACGCTGGGGAAGGCGCACGGAGGGGTGTGGAGCCTTCGTGCGTTGTGCTGAAAGACCCGGCTTGCGTCCATCCCCCTGATCTAGTGCGGCCGGGTCCTCCCCAGTCAGCTTCTGATGTTGGAAAGGAGGTGTTTTTATGGCTTAAGTAGCAGTAAAAAAAGCCGAACAAAATACGAGCAACGAAAAAGCTCTCACCAAACAGCAGCAGAATGAAAGCGGGCTCGCCAGGCGGTCGCAATGGGATCCGCTTTCCTGGTGGAGTCCCTCGGACTTTTTCGGAAATCCGTTCGCGCTGATGCGCCGCTTCAGCGAAGAGATGGATCGAACCTTTGGGCGCTTCTTTGACCGCGAGGAGCGGGAAGCCTTCTGGGCGCCTGCCATTGATGTGACCCAGAATAATGGTCAATTAAAAGTGCATGCCGATCTCCCCGGTCTGAAGCCCGAGGACGTACAGGTTGAAGTAAGCGACGACGCGCTGATACTGCGCGGCGAACGGAAGTACGAACACGAAGAAAAGAAAAAAGGCGTTTACCGCAGCGAGCGCCGGTATGGGCAGTTCTATCGCGCGATTCCGCTACCGCAGGGGGCTAAGACAGAAGAAGCAAAAGCGCAGTTCAAGAATGGGGTGTTGGAGGTGACCTTGCCGGTACCGGAGCAGAAGAGCCGCCAGATTCCGATTGAGTCAGCCAAGTGATTCGGAATCGGGCTCTGGCGCGTTGGATACGGAGCCGGCGCTCGGGGCGGTGAAGTAGAAAGTGGAACCGGCGCCGGGCTCCGATTCCACCCATATACGCCCTCCGTACTGTTCGACAATTCGCTTGCAGGTCGCGAGTCCAATGCCGCTGCCGGGGTATTCGTGCCGCGTATGCAGGCGTTGAAACAATCCAAAGATGCGCTCCCGTTGTTCGGCTGGGATGCCGATTCCGTTGTCTTTTATCGCAATGACCTGGAAGTCGCCCTGGGCGTAGGCGGAGATGGCAATTTCCGGTTTCCTCTGGCAATACTTCAAGGCATTTCCAACCAGATTTTGAAAGACCTGCAGGAGCCTGGTCTCGTGTCCCAGCACAACCGGAAGCTGTTCAAACGTAACGGAGGCGTTACACTCCGTGATCTTGACCTGCAGATTTTCGAGAGCCAGGCCAAGGACGGAGTTGCAATCAACCGGAGTTGGATCCGGATACTCGACTCCGGTATGGCGCGCGAATTCCAGGATGTCGTAAATCAGCATTCGCATGCGGTCTACGCCGGCCAAGATGTATTGCAGATATAACTGCGATTCGTCGTCGAGTTTTCCCTTGTTCCTCTTGGTCAGTAGCTGGCTGTAGCTGGTCACCATGCGCAACGGTTCCTGCAGATCGTGTGAGGCAATGTTGGCGAACCGCTGCAGGTCTTCATTTGAGCGCTGCAGGGCCTTCGCCTGTTCCCGGAACTGGTACTGGCGTTCGCGGGCCCGCAATGCGCTTCGAATGATACTGATGAGAGTCGAGGGCTGCATGGGGCGCTCGATGAGAGATACATTGCCCAGCGGCGTCAGAAGTTTCAGCTTGTAATCTGTTGACGGGCTGGGTTCTCCAGCGCTCGTGAGAACGATAACCGGAAGATCGGACCAGGGCGGCTGCCGGTTCAACACTTCGGCGATGCGGGCGACTGAGCCGGCATTGACGGCCTCTTCGGCCATCAATAACGCGGCGCAAGGCGCGTCCAATTCGCGCACTAGGTCGGCTACCGAAGAGCAGATGTGCGTTTGTATGTTAGATCTTGAAAGTGTTTGCGCGATCAGCGCGGAGTCGCGCCCGGTCGGCGTCAGCAGAAGAACCCGGCCTTCCTCGTCCGGTTTAAGAACCGCCATCCCCGATCAGCCCCGCATCAGAAGCTCGGCGCGGCCGCGATAGACGGGCGTGCCGGACAAAACGCCCTGAAAGTCGGCTAAGGGCTCACCAACCACGATTCGCTGCGGCCCGACACGAAGCTCGCGTACTGTATCTTCGTGAGCACCACTGCGCTTCTTAACGACCGAGATTGCTTTGCGGACTCTGCCTTCCGCTTCGAAGAAGCGAAGCAGGACAACGTTATCGGCCAGATAGCTGACATCTACCGGTGACGCCATGCTGCTCCCCAGAATTCCGTACTGCGCCATGACCAGAATGCTGAGCACGCCCTGATCGTTGAGGTAGGACAGCAATTCGTGTAGCTGCGACATCAGAAACTGCTCGCCGGGCATGGCGTTCAGAAAGCCATTGATGCTGTCGAGTACCAGCACGCGAAGTTGCTTCTCTTCTACCGCGTTCCGAATGTGCTGAATAAAGTCGCCGGCCGAAAGCTCTGCCGGATCAAGCTGGCGGATGTTCAGGGTCTGTTGTTCGACATATTGGGGTAAGTCCAACCCCAAGCCCCGGGAGCGCTTATACATTGTGGTGAGCCCTTCTTCGAAGCTAAAGATCAGGGCACTTTCGCCGCGTTGAGCTGCGGCAGCGGCATATTGGATGGCGATGCTCGATTTTCCTGAACCGGCCGGGCCGATGAGTAATGTACTGGTTCCGCGCTCGAGCCCGCCGCCGAGTAGAAGGTCGATCCCCTCCACCCCACTCAACGAACCGGACTGGTTCGAAACTCGCTTGTGATTGGTCGCGGCGAGCCGCGGATAAACGTGCAATCCGCCGCTCTTGATTTCGTAGTCGTGATAGCCATCGGAAAACTTTACGCCGCGCAGCTTGAGCACCTGGAGTCTCCTGCGAATCGCCCCGAAATCCCGGTGGGTGCGCTCCAGGCTGACGACGCCGTGCACCGTGCTCATGACCGTCAGATCGGACCGCTTGCCAGTTGGCCGGTCATCGAGTAGCAGGGCAGTGCAATGCCGGCTGGCGAAGAACTGCTTGAGGCCGAGGATCTGGCGCCGGTAATGGGAGAGATCGCGAGCAAGTAGGCGAATCTCGGACAACGAATCGAGCACCACGCGCGTAGGGGTTACAGCATCCACCTGGTCGAAGATGCGCTTGAACGTCATCCCCAGTTCGACATCGCCCGGATGAAAAACCGTGTACTCGTCGCCCGGTAAGAGGCTCTCGGGCGCCGGCATGATCTCAAAGAGAGTGATGCCGTCGAGGGACCAGCCGTGAGACGACGCGATGGCGTGCAGTTCCCGAATTGATTCAGAAAGAGTGATGTAGAGGACCGGTTCGCCGCGCCTGCGCGCCTCCAGCAGAAACTGCATCGCCAGAGTACTCTTGCCCGCTCCCGGATCGCCTTCGACTAGATAGAGATGGTCCGCGGGAAGGCCGCCGCCCAATATGTCATCAAGGCCGGGTATGCCTGTTTGGAGGCGACCAGATTCTACGGGCATGGATTTCCCACCTTAGCAATCTTGAAACGAGAAAAGTAACCGAAATTTTGCTTACTGAGCAGGCAGAATTGCTTTCCCGGTGCTAAGCCGTACGGGTAAGCGCTAGTACCACCTCTGGCCGCGAACGAACATCCTAGCTTCCACGCGAAGCGGCTGCATATGGGAGACAATGCCCTCGCCACTTCGCTGCTTGAGATTCGGGTGAAAATTACGCGGCAGCGGCAAGCCGCGCGCTGGCGCTTGCCGTTCTGTTGGCCAGATTCTTGAGCTCGAGCGCTTCGGCTTTGGCGGCGGCGAGACGATTGCGAAGTTTCTGAGTTTCCTGCTTCACGTTTTGGATCTCTTGGCGCGTGACGTGCATTTCCTGGCGGCGGCGCTCAGCGTCTTCTTTATATTTTTGCGAAACAAAGCCACGCTCGGCGCGGGCACGTTCATTCCGGCGCTTGCGCAGTTC
>JAJPJN010000012.1 GCA_021324185.1 Terriglobia bacterium
GTTACTCCAAGGCTGCGGCGGTCGTGGGAGCGCGCGACGAAGGTTTGGGCGGCACGGCTCGGCACCGCCAGCGAGAGCCCACCAGAGATGACCATGGTGTTGATTCCAACTACCTGGCCGTCAAGAGTAGCGAGTGGCCCGCCGCTGTTGCCAGGCGCGAGCCGGATATCGGCTTGAATCCAGGCCATGCGCCGTGAGAGGCCGTTTGGGAACCGGAGCGGCGCGAGCGCATGGACGGCGCCACTCGAAACCGCACCAATGAATCCGAGCGGATTGCCGACGGCGAAGACCGGCGTGCCGGGCCGCAAGCGATCCGAATCGCCCAGCGAGACGGCAGGCGCGCTTAAGCCGGGAACGAAAAGCAGCGCCAGATCGCGTTGCGCGTCGGCGCGCAGGACAGTCGCCGGGTGGCTGCGGCCTTCCCAATTTTCGACGAGGATACGGGCGCCGGGAATTACATGGGCGTTTGTCAGAACGCGGTCGTCCGGCAACACGACGCCGGAACCGCTACCCTGCCGGCGCGCGCTGGAACTGATAATTTGGACTGTTGCGCGGCGAAGCGTTTCGGCCGCGCGCCCCGGAACCGGAATAGCCATGTCAGTTCGCTCTCCGCGGGCGCTCCGCTACGGTGATTTGGGTGTCGACGATTTCGCCGCCGCGAACGAAGGTGGCCTTTAACTTACGGCCTACATTTTCACCGCGCAATGCGGCTTGCAGTTCATCTACATCCGGGATGGGCGCGCCTTCGAGCGCGACCAGAATATCGCCGAGTTGAATACCGGCTTCTTCGGCGGGAGAGCCGGAGACAACGCTCAAAACAATAAGGCCGGATGGCGAGCCGTGGCCGATCTTTTCGCGCAGACCGGCAGGCAGCGGAATGGGCTGCATGCCGACTCCCAGATAGCCTTCGCGAATGCGTCCTGTTTTGAGCAGTTCGTCGAGAATGCGATGAATGGTAGGGAGCGGCACGGCGACCGCGGAATGGCGGAGCAGCGCGGGCGTCGCCAAGCCGATGAGTTCGCCCGCGTGGTTCACGACCGCAGCGCCCGATTGCGACGGATAAAGATTCACATCGAGGCGGTAGAAATGATCGAGAGTGCCGCCGCGCCATGTGCGGCGCGGGCCACCGGCGGCTCCTAAAATTCCGATGCTGGCCGAAGGACCGACGTCGAGGGTCAGGCCGACAACCAGAGCGAGAGCGCCGGGTTTTAGTGTCGCCGGATCGGCGGGGGGGATCGGCTGCGCGCGCAGCCCGTCGGTTTTGAGAAACGCAAGGTCCACGCCGGGATCGCGGCCGAGGATCGAGGCCGGAGCATGGTCTCCGCCAGCAGTATGCACCGGCACGCGATCTTCACGCCGCAAGGAGTGATCGGCCACCGCGCAGATATCCTCGCGGACCCAGATGCCGCTTGCGACGCGATAAGGCGCCGCTTTCACCGCCACTAAGCCCGCAACGGTTCCGGCAACCAGATCTTCAAGCGATTGTGACAGACCCGCCAGGTCTGAAATTGCTGTACTCATGGCTTCATTGTGGAGCCGGAAGGCGGCGCAGCACATCAGTCGATCGGGCAGGTAAACACGGGATCAGGACCTAGCGGATGTGCGGCGCGAGAGCCATCTTTCCGTTGTGGTGACGTTTTCTGCGGCAAACTGCCGGGCAGCCGCATGAAGATAAGGCCGGAACTGGCGGCGCCAATAGGGGACGAAGCCGGATTGGGCGATTTCGGCGAGCGATGTCTTGTAATGATCCAGCAGCGCTTCACCCAAAACAGAGCCGGTGCGCGTGGCGGCGGTGCGGGCTGCGCGCGATAGCCAGAGCAGGTTGGCTGGAAGACCGCTGAAAGCGGACAGAGCAAGCGCTGAGCAGATGGCGAAGACGGAACGGTGCTGCGATTTAGCCGAATCCTGCAGGTCCTGCCACATTTTGCGCAGCGTAGCTGGCGAAGGCAAGCTAGCGCTTGGCAGCACCGCAAGTCCGGCTTTCAATTTCAGCCATTCACGGCGCAGGCCGGCGATGTCGAGCGGCGGCGCATTCAGCGTCTGGGCGAGATGATCGCTGGTCTTTTCGAGGCCGTCGAGCAATTGATCGACTGTTTCAAAACGTGTTTCCGGATCAAGCAGGCCCTCGTCCTTGAGCGCCTGTGAGATCTCATTCACCAGCACGCCGCCGCCACCCGCGGCGTCCGCCAGAGCAGCCAGAATCCAGATGGGCGAGACATGCAAGGTGAGCAGGCCGAGCAACTCGATGCCGTGGCTCGCGCCGCGCTGCAGCAAAAACTTGTCTGACAGGCGGCCTTCGGCCGGATAGATGTTTTCAACCTGCCCCACTTCCTGAATCAGGAAACGGAGCGTCACTTCAACGGCCGTGCGATAAAGCGAGGTGCGGCGGATGCGAGCGGGTATGACAACAGTTCCCAGCTCTTTCAAAAGCCCTCCTGAAAGGGCACTCAAGGAGCGCACAACGCGCTCCGGCAGGGAGGCAAGGAAGGAATAAGAACGCAACAAAAATGAATTAGATCATGTGGCGTAGGTATTGATTTTGGGCGAAACGAATGTTCCGCCGTTCATGACAGTTTCAATAGCCGGGCCGAGATCATCCACCAAAGAATTTTTGAGCACGTAACCTCGGGCGCCGGCTTCGAAAGCTTCTTCCACATAGGTGTGCTGGTTATGCTGGCTGACAAAGATGATGTTTATTTGAGGAGCATGCGCATGCAAATACCTGGCGACGGGAAAACCTCCCATTCCGGGCATCGTGATATCGAGAAGCAGCAGTTCCGGGTGATACAGTTCAGCCTGTTTGATGGCAGCCTGCCCGTTGTCCGCTTCCGCGACGATCTCAGCTCCGAGATCTTCGACCACGCTGCGAAGGACTTCGCGCATGGCGGCATTGTCATCCACGATGATGACACGTAACGTCACGGCTATTTGACGGCGATAACCGGAGCCGAGGATACTCGCAAAAGCGCCTGCCGGGCTATTCAAGCTGGAATGAGAGGCGTTCGTTTAAGAGCCGGCGCAGAGTTTCGGCCTGTGTCTGGCGCTGGCCGGCCTCCTGCCGCAGGCGTTCCCGTGCCTCAGAGTCGAATTGATCGGCGAGGCGGTTGGCCAGAGAAGCACCTTCTTCCAGCGCAACAATCGCGGCGTATAACGCTTTTTCCTGAGCTGCGAAGTGTTCAGCCAGCATCGTTTTGGCAGAATAGGTGTGGCCGACGCGGCAGCGGTAATCCTTCGAATTACCGCGCTGCACCTCCCAGATGGTGCCGCGGCAATCCGGACAAGTCAGGTCAGTCAATTGCCCCTCCAACTGTATGCCTCTATTTTCCACGTGAGATTGAGGCGGCCGTTCGCAGGCGCTGGTAGCCAGTCGATACAGCAGCGGTCCGATTTCGGCAGCGCCGACCGTATAATCGATTTCGATTTCGCGCAAGGCGCTGAGCGGCATAGACGGGAAAGCTGCTTCTTCCGGGTTCTGGACAACCGTTATGCCACCCCGACGATCTATCTCCCAAAGGCCGGCCGTACCGTCGTCCAGCTCGCCGCTCAAAACAGTTCCTACTACGCGCTCGCCATAGGCAAGAGCGGCGGTCCGGAACGTGACGTTAATCGAGGGCCGGTGATGCTGCTCTTTGGGACCGCAAGTGAGATGCACGTGGCCGCGTTCGATGGTCAGGTGGTGATCCGGCGGTGCGATGTAAATGCGGCCATGCTCGATGGGGTCTCCATCCTGTGCGTGCCCGGCCGGCAAATGGCCCGCTCGCGAAAGAATCTCGGGCAGAGCGCTTTTGTTGCGCGGCGCCATATGTAGGGTTACAAAAACTGCGGCCGGCAGATCAGCCGGGAGCCCGCGCACCAGCTCCTGAAGCGGCTCAATGCCTCCGGCTGATGCGCCAACCACAATGATGTCGTGTTTAGCCGACATCGGGTGGGGCCTCACTCAATAGACGCAAGGCAGCCGCCGGCACGTTCACAGTGACCCTGGTGCCCTCACCAAGACGTGAGTGAACCTCGACCGTGCCGCCGATGTGACGCGCGCGTTCTTCCATGCTTACCAATCCCAATCCGTGCCGCGCAGATTCCATATCGAAACCATGGCCGAAATCCGCCACCTGGAGTTGCAGCCCTTCGGGCGTTCCTTTCAGCAACACCCGCGCGTGGGTTTTTCCCGCGTGTTTACTGATATTTCGCAATGCTTCCTGAGCGATGCGATAAAGCCCCGTAGCGGTTTCCAGCGGGAGTTCATCGGGTACGTTTTCGGCTGAGAAAGTCGCAATCATGTCTTCGCGCTCGCCAAACTCTTCGGTTAAGGTTCGGAGTGCCGGCTTAAGCCCCAAATCCTCAATGATTGAAGGATGCAGCCGGTGGGACATCAGGCGAACGTCCTGGGATAGCTGGCCGATTCGCTCGCGAATATTATGCACGGTTTCTATTACCGGTTTGTCATTCGTTCCGAGGTTCTGCTCCAGCTTATTGCTTTCAATTTCGAGCGCTGCCAGGCGCTGGCTCACGTCATCGTGCAGCTCGCGTGCGATACGGCGGCGCTCTTCTTCCTGGGAAGTAAAAAGGCTGGCGGTTAACGCCCGCAGCTCCTGTTGGCTGCGGCCCAGAGCCTGCGCGGTGGCTTCTACTTGCGCCGCCAGGCGGGCCTTTTCTGACTTGAGCAGGCGCTCGGCGTCGGCGTGGGCGGTCATGTCCTGAACGGTGACCAGCAAAAAGTGTTCGCTATCGGGGTGCAGCATGCTTCCACGAACGCAAAGCACGCGGGAGGGCGGACCGCTGAAAGTGTGTTCGAACTCGAAGGTCTCACCCACATTGGGTGTGCCGCGCAGTTTTTCAAGCTGCTCGCGCAGGGCATCGCCCATTCCCCATAATCTGCTGGCGACGGCAGGCAAAAAATAGTGCTCGAGTTCCATCGATCCCAAACCGCTCAGCTTGCAAAAGGCCTGGTTAACAGTGCGAATCTTCAATGCGCTGTCCACAACGGCCAGAGGGAGCGGTACACCTTCGATGATCGATCTGGCCACATCCCGGGCCGCCCGCAATTCCTGCTGGGTACGACGCTGCTGGTCGATATCGACGAGCGCGACAACCAAGCCTTCGATCTTGTTGTCGGCCGTGCGGTAGGGCCGTACGCGCAATAAATGCCAGTGGCCCTCGCGATCCTGCACTTCAATTTCACGCGGCGATAGCTTGTCGAGCACTTCGGTGAAAAGAGGCGTTAAATCCTCAATATTGAGATTGTTCCGCAGCTCGCTAAAAGGCCTGCCGATATCGGAAGCCCTGATGTTCATGATGCGCTGCGTAGGCGGCGTGAATTGCCGGATGGCAAATTCGTTGTTCAATATCAGCACCGGGATATTTACGCTGTTCAGAATGTTCAACAGATCGTTCGAAGCCTGTGCGAGGACGGCGTTCCGGTTCTGCAGTTCGTCGTTGACGGTGTGTAGTTCTTCGTTGGAGCTTTGCAGTTCCTCCTTGGTGGTTTCCAATTCCTCGTTGGTGCTTTGGAGTTCCTCGTTAGCGGACTGGATCTCCTCGTTGGCGGACAGCAGTTCCTGATTTTTTGCGTCGCGGTCCTCGAGCAAGGACTGCAGATACATCCTGGTGGAGGAAAGATCGTGCTGCAACTGAGCGATGAGCCGGTCTTTTTCTTCCACCGAAGCGGCGGGAGAAATGTCTATCGCGGGCCGATATTTGGCCGTTTGCGAGTGGTTGAAGACGAGCAAGTAACTTCTCGATCGGTGGCCCATCGAATGGAGCGGAAGCACCTGCAGAGTTGCTTCCTGCGCCTCATCGTCGCTGACATGCAGCCCGGTCACTTCCACCGGCATGTCGTTTTCGACTGCACGGCGCACCGCTGCGCTCACTTGTGGAGCAATGGAATCCCGCAGCATACGCATCAGGTCTAAACTGGCTGCGCCGGGGCGTAATTCCAGGAACGGGCTGACACGGCCGCGCGATTGCACGATTTCCATGCGCTCGTTGACGACGACGCAGGGAGGTGTAAACCGGGCCAGAAGAATGCGGTCGGCAGCCCGTTGCAACTCGATATCCGTGCGCGGATCGACCGGCTGCAATTGGGTGCGCGCCGAAATGTTTGGGGTGACCTCGCGTGCGACGTCCAGAACGGCGCGCGAACCATTCTCCTGGCAGCGCGAGTAGATCTTAAGCTTGCGGTCGGCTAGCGAGAACAGATCGCTGTAGTCACGAATCGTTTCTGACGTTCCGAGGATGAGAAACCCTCCCGGACGCAGTGCGTAGTGGAACGTCGAAATGAGTTGACTCTGTAGCTTGCTGCCGAAGTAGATCAGCACATTTCTGCAACTGATGACATCCATACGCGAGAAAGGCGGATCGTGGCAGAGATTCTGGCGCGCGAATATGCACAGATCGCGAATGCGCTTGGAGACCTGATAGCCTTTTTCGGTTTTTACGAAGTAGCGGCGCAGCCGCTCCGGCGAGACATCTTCGGTAATCGTTTCCGGATACAGTCCCAGCCGGGCTTTCTGAATACTTACTTCACTGGCGTCGGTTCCGAAGATCTGAATGGGCGGTTCAACCCGCTCTTGCGCCAGATATTCAATCAGGCAGATAGCGAGCGAGTAAACCTCCTCGCCGGATGAGCAGCCTGCAACCCAGAACCGTACCTGCTGGGATGGATCGCGATCCTCGAAGATATGCGGAAGCACGAAGGCCTTGAAGGCCTCAAAGACTTCCGGATCACGGAAAAAACGCGTGACATTGATGAGCACGTCCTCATGCAGGATGCGAAGCTCGTTTGGATTCGCGTATAGGAAAGACAGGTAGTCGCGCAGCGTATCAATACGGTTCACGAGCATGCGGCGCGCGATGCGGCGGCGTATGGTGTTGGGCTTATAAAGGCGGAAGTCGACGCCTGATACGCCACGCAATAGAGTCAGAATGCGAATAAACTGCTGCTTGTCTTCCTCAACCGCCGCGCCCTCCTGCAGAAGGCGCAGATTGGTCTCGCGGATTTGCCGTCCCCACTGTGCGAGATGAGAGGCTATGGCCTTTGGCGGGGAAATGATATCGACGTGATCGAGCGAGATGCTGCTGAGCGGCATGTCGGGAAAGCGGGCGCTTTCGGGCGCCTGCACGATGGTGATTCCGCCTTCGCGTTTGATAGCGCGCATACCGAGAGCGCCATCTGCATCCATACCGGACAAAACCACCCCGATCGCACGGTTTTTCTGACAATTTGCCAGCGAGTAAAAGAAAGAGTCAATTACGCGTCTGCCTGAATCCGGCGGCTCCAGTCGGAATCCGCCTCCGTGCAGGGTTGGTATGGCCTTGGGAGGAACTACATAGACGTGATTCGGTTCAATAGCGGCGCCGCTGGCAATTTCGACAACCGGCATTTGCGTGTGGCCGGCGAGTATCTCTGCGAGATGGCTTTTTTGATCGGCAGAGAGATGAAGAACGACAACGTAGGCCATGCCGGTATCGGCCGGCAGGTGCGCGAATAATTCGATAGAAGCTTCCACGCCTCCGGCCGAGGCGCCGATTCCGACCACGTTGAATGGGAGGAGCGTGATGTCTTCGGTTTGATCAGCCCGGTCGCTGACGACGGATCCGGTGTTGTCCTGCAGAGATGGATTGGGTTGCTGGTGGGCCTGCCCGCCGGGGGATGGATCTGTGGGGTCGCCGGCCATAAGTGTTTTAAGGAAAACGAACTGACTACATGTTAGTCCCTATTAAAAAAAGAGGTGCCGGACGGGTTGTGGTTTGTGTGATGCTGGCGCTGTGATGCGGCAATGTGATGCGCCGGATTTGCGGGCCAACAACCGCGGCAGAAACGTTAGCCGGGCGCGATGAGATTCAGCATATGATCGCGGAACCAGTTGGCAGTCGCGGCATCGGGCGTGATCACGAGGACCGTGTCATCACCGGCGATAGTACCCAGTACTTCTGACAGCTCAGCGCGATCGACCGCAACCGCCAGCGGGCTGGCATTCCCGGGAGATGTACGCAGTACGACCAGATTTTGCGCCACGCGAATATCGAGCAGGTACTCATTTGCGACATCGCGCAGCTCGGGGCCGGCGGCATCGACAGAAAGCTGCCGGTAACCTTCGGGTGTTTTGACGAGGCCGAGTTCGCGCATGTCGCGGGAAAGAGTGACTTGCGTGGTTTGAATGCCCAGGCGGCTCAACTCGCGCGCGAGTTCCTCTTGCGTGTGGACCTCTTTGCCGCGAATGATCTTCAGGATCTGGCCCTGCCGGAAGCTCTTGGTCATCATTTCGAGCACAGGTCTCGCAGGCGGGCCTTTGCTTGGGCTAAAGCGGCGGCCACGGCGTTCGGTCCGGTGCCGCCTGGCAGCTCACGGGTCTTCATGCCTTCGCGTGGATCGAGCAAGCGCACGGCTTCGGGAGTAAATTCGGGAGCGAACGCCTGCAACTGTTCGGCGGTCCAATCTCCTGGCTTTTTGCCGCTCTTTACGCTTTCGAGCACCAGCCGCCCGACAATCTGATGGGCGCGATGAAAAGGCACGCCCTGGCGCGCAAGCTGTTCTGCCAGATCCGTTGCCCCTACCCAACTCTCTTCGGCGGCGGACAGCGCTTTCGCCGGGTTAAGAACGACTGAATCTGCAACCACCTTCGCCATCTTCAGCGATCCCGAGGTGTGATGGAAGGCATCAAAGAGCGGCTCTTTGTCTTCCTGCATGTCGCGGTTGTAGGTGGAGGGAAGGCCTTTCATCGTGACCAACAAGGCGGTCAAATCGCCGATGACGCGTCCCGATTTGCCACGGATGAGCTCGAGCGAATCGGGATTCTTCTTCTGCGGCATCAGGCTGGACCCGCTGGTCACGGGGTCGCCGAGCGAGATCCATGCGAACTCTTCCGTTGAATACAGAATCCAGTCTTCGGCGAGCCGGCTCAGATGCAGCAGGATGAGGCTGCACGCATACAGAAAATCGAGAGCGAAGTCACGGTCGGCGGAAACATCCATGCTGTTGCGCGTGATGGATGGGAAGCCGAGATCATTGGCGATGGCAGTGCGATCAAACGGAAATCCGCTTCCAGCGAGAGCACCGGAACCGAGCGGCATTACGTTGATGCGGGCGCGCGCCTGCTGCAGCCGGTCGGCATCGCGGGCGAACATCTCGAAATAAGCCAGCAGATAATGCGGCCACAGCACCGCTTGCGCGCGGCGCAGATGCGTGTAGCCGGGAATGATCGCATCCGGATAGCGGCCGGCCAGATCCAAAAGCGCCGATTGCAAACCCGTGAGTTCAGCCAGCAGCGTGTCTACGGCCGCGCGCAGATACAGGCGCAGATCGAGCGAGACTTGCTCATTGCGGCTGCGGCCGGTATGAATTTTTCCGGCGAGCGCACCGGCTTTTTCGCCCAACTTGCGAATGACAAAGGTGTGGACGTCCTCGTCGCTCGCGCCGTCGAAGTAATGCGGATCCTGGGCTTCGCGGGCGATTTCATCGAAGGCGGCAAGCAGCCGATCGCATTCTTCGCCGGTCAGGATGCCCTGGCGCGCCAAAGCTCGTGCAAAAGCCTTCGAGCCTTCGGTATCGGCAAAGATGAGATTACGATCGAAATGGAGCGATCCGGAAAACTCTTCAAAGATTTGCGACGGCCCGGTTTCGAATCTTCCGCCCCAGAGCTTCATGGCGATCAGCGATTTGCGTCGTGCACAACGCTCCGGGAACCGTCTGGCCGCTCGTGCAGCAGGGCGCGCACTTTGATGGGCAGGCCAACCAGGTTGATGAAGCCGCGCGCATCTTTCTGGTCATAGCTTTCGCCCATTGTGAAGCTGGCGATATTGAGGTCGTAGAGAGAATTGGCGCTCTTACGGCTCACCGGTTCGAGCGTGCCTTTGTAGAGTCGCATAGTGACTTCGCCGGTCACGGGTTCGGCGAGTTTGGCGAAGAATACATCCAGCGCCTCGCGCAGTGGCGTGAACCACAGGCCGTTGTAGACCATTTCGGCATAATCGAGCGCAAGCTTTTGTTTGTAATGCATGGTGGCGCGATCGAGCGTAAGCGATTCGAGCTCGCGAGCTGCAGCCATCAGGATTGTGCCGCCGGGCGTTTCGTAACAGCCTCGCGACTTCATGCCGACGAAGCGGTTTTCGACCAGGTCGATGCGGCCGATGCCGTGTTCGCCGCCCAACTTGTTGAGTTCTTCAAGAAGAGCGACGCCGCTGAGGCGGCTTTGCCCGTTGAGTGAAACCGGAATGCCGGATTCGAAGCCGATGCTGATTTGAGCCGGCTTTGCGGGCGCGTCGGCGCGGCTTTTGGTGAGCATCCAGATGTGCTCCGGGGCGGCATTGGCCGGGTCTTCCAATTCCCCGCCCTCATGCGAGATGTGCCAGATGTTGCGATCGCGGCTGTAGATTTTTGTGGTGGATTGCGCGATGGCGACATTGTGCGCTCTTGCGTATTCGATGGCGTCTTCGCGCGAGACGATGTTCCACTCGCGCCAGGGCGCGATGACCGGAAGCTGCGGCGCAATGGCTTTGTAGGTGAGCTCGAAGCGCACCTGATCATTGCCCTTGCCGGTGCAGCCGTGCGCGAGCGCATCGCAGCCGGTCTTCAGCGCAACTTCGGCCTGGCGCCTGGCCAGCAGAGGGCGCGCGATGGAAGTGCCGAGCAGATACTTGTGCTCATAGACGGCGCCCGAGCGCACCAGCTTCCAGAGATAATCCGCCACGAACTCTTCGCGCATGTCTTCCACATGCACTTCAGATGCGCCGGTTTTAAGAGCTTTCTCCTTAAGGCCGTCCAGCTCTTCGCCGCCCTGGCCGATATCGCCGCAGATGGCGACTACCTGGCAGCCGTAATTTTCTTTGAGCCAGGGAATGATTATGGAGGTATCGAGGCCGCCTGAATAGGCGAGCGCTACTTTTTTAGGTTTGGCGTTGACCATGTTTGGTAAATCCGCGGCTTACGCTCGCGGTTCTGTTGTGATGCCTACCGCTTATTGGAGCATCAGCAGGAGCAGCGATTTTTGTACATGCAGGCGATTTTCGGCCTGATCGAACACGACCGATTGCGGGGATTCGATGATCTCGTCAGTGACTTCGAGCCCGCGTTTCGCCGGCAGGCAGTGCATAAAGAGCATGTCCTTCCGAGCCGCTTGCAGCAGTTCCGTGTTGACCTGATAAGGCGCAAATATCCGGTTGCGCCCGGCGGCTTCGGCTTCCTGCCCCATGCTGGTCCAGACGTCAGTATAGACAGCATGCGCGGCGCGTACAGCCTGAACCGGATCATTGATGATTTCGATTTGCGCGCCGGAGATGGCGGCGAACTCGCGCGCCCGCGCCACGATGCCGGCATTCGGTTCATAGCCGGGGGGAGTGGCTACAGAACAGTGCATTCCCAAACGCGCGCAATTGAGCAGCAGTGAATGAGCAACGTTGTTGCCGTCGCCGACATATGCCAGCTTCAGCCCGCGCAGCTTTTCGAAGTGTTCTTTCAAAGTGAAAATATCGGCCAGCGCCTGGCAGGGATGATAAAGGTCGCTCAAGGCGTTGATCACCGGAATGCCTGACCAGCGAGCCAGTTCCTCTATGGTTTCCTGGCTGAAGGTGCGCGCGACGATGGCATCGGTCCAGCGGGCGACGTTTCGGGCGACGTCTTTCAACGGCTCGCGGTCGCCGATCATGCCGGTTTGGGTGACGCAATCGCCGCCGAGCTGCTTGATGGCGAGCTCAAACGTGAGCCGGGTCCGCAGCGATGGTTTTTCGAACAGAAGAGTTACATAGCGGCCTCTTAACGAAGAGGCAAAGCGCTGCCGGGATTGCTTGACCTGATGAGCCAGCTCGAGCAGGGCGTTCAATTCCTCGACGGAGAGATCGAGATCGTGGCGTAGATTGATGCTCGGGCGAGGCGTGGGGTGGGCAAGCGGCGTAGCCATGCTTTAGAGCGCTCCTGTATTTTTATTCATTACTATGAATAATAATACAACACTTTGGCTGCCCCGCACAAGGGCGCGGGGGACGCGAGCAGCGCTGGCTCTAAGATCAATGAGTGCGCATTGCGATCGATACCGGCGGAACGTTCACTGATTGCGTTTACACGAGCGACTGCCGCCTGGGCATTTTGAAGATTTCTTCGTCTCCGGTGGACCCTGGGCGCGCGGTGCTGAAGGCAATCCACGAGATAGCAGGCAGCGAGCAAGCCGAGATCCGGCACGGCACAACGGTGGGCACCAATGCTCTTTTAGAGCGCAAAGGAGCACGGACCGCGTTTGTGACTACGGCCGGATTTGAAGACACGATCGGAATCGGCAGGCAGGCTCGTTCCAGACTTTACGATTGGTTTCTTACGCAGGAGCCGCACCTTGCGCCGGAGGCCATGCGATTTGGGGTAGCCGAGCGCGTGGCGTGTGACGGAACAATTCTGAAGCAGGTTCATGAAGAGGAGCTGGCGCGGCTGAAATCAGCCGTGGCGGCCGCTCAGCCGGAATCGATAGCGGTATCGCTCTTGTTTGCATTTGCTAATCCGGCGAATGAGCGGGCGGTAGTGGACTGTTTGCGAGGGCTGGGGGCGCCGGTTTCCGCTTCTCACGAGATTCTTCCGGAATTTCGCGAATACGAGCGCGGCTCTACGGTTCTGATCAACGCCTATCTTGCGCCGAAGATGCGCTCGTACCTGGAACAACTCGATTCGGCGGTGCGCGCGCAGGGCTCGCGGCTGCATGTGATGCAATCCTCGGGCGGAATTATTCCGGCATGGATTGCGGCGCGCGAACCGGTACGAACGATTCTTTCCGGGCCTGCGGGCGGAGTGGTGGGAGCGCTGGCGGTGGCCAGAGCGGCGGGCTTCGAGCGCATTCTGACATTCGACATGGGCGGCACCTCTACCGACGTCGCTTTGGTTGCGAGCGGGGCGGGCCTGCGCGCTACAACAGAGTCGCAGATCATGGGGATGCCGGTAGCGGTGCCGATGCTGGACATTCACACGGTGGGCGCGGGCGGCGGGTCGCTTGCGGGCTTTGATCAGGGTGGCGCGTTGAAGGTGGGCCCGCAATCGGCTGGGGCCGACCCCGGCCCGATTTGCTATGGCCGCGGGACACAGCCAACCGTCACAGACGCCAATCTGATACTTGGGCGCCTGGATCCGAATGCGTTTCTGGGCGGTGGAATGCATCTCGACGAGGCGCGCACGCGGCAATATTTCGAGCCGGCGAAGCGCAATCTGAAAACGATGGAAAGCTTTGCGGAAGGCATCATCCGGCTGGCCGATTCCCATATGGAGAAGGCGCTGCGGAAGATCTCGGTCGAGCAAGGCCATGACCCGCGCGATTTCGTGCTGGTCAGTTTCGGCGGCGCCGGGCCGCTGCATGCCTGCGCGCTGGCGCGGGCGCTGCAGATTCCGAAAGTGCTGGTGCCGCGGATGCCGGGGGCGCTTTCAGCCTACGGAATTCTGGTTTCCGATATTGTGCGCGATTATTCGCGGACGGTTATGCTGCGGCCCGGCGACGCTTCCATCGCGCAGCATTTCGCGAAGTTGGAAGAAAAGGGAGCGCGCGAGATGGAAGGCGAGGGTTTGGAGGCCACGGCTCTGCGTTCCGTAGATTTACGCTACGCGGGCCAGGGCTATGAGCTGACGGTCAACTGGAGCAGCGATTTTGTCGAGCAGTTTCACCGCCTTCACGAGGAGCGCTACGGATATGCCGATGCGCGGCGTCCGGTAGAGATCGTCAACGCGCGCGTGCGCATGATTGCGGCGACCGAGCAACTGGCGCTGGATGGCGCGGCGGCGGAGAAGCAGTCGGGCTTTACAGGCGATGGATTGCGACGTGTCCACTATCAGGGAGAGTGGCTGGAAGGCAAGGTTCACGATCGGGCCGAACTGCGGCCGGGCGAGCGCTTCGAAGGGCCGGCGGTGGTGGTGGAATATAGCGCGACGACCTTTGTTCCACCGCGCTGCCGGGCCACGGTAGACAGGCAGTCGAATCTGATTATTGAGGTGGAGGCGTAATGGACCTGCCGGACCCGATTGAGCTCGCGATTTTTAAAAGCGCGTTTCATTCCATTGCAGAAGAGATGGGCGGCACGCTGCGCCGGACCGCCTTTTCGCCGAACATCAAGGAGCGCCGCGATTATTCCAGCGCGGTTTTCGATCAGGATGGCAACGTGATCGCGATGGGCGACGATATGCCGGTGCACCTGGGATCGATGCCGATGTCGGTGCGCGCAGCGCTGGACAAGCTCAAGCTGGACCCGGGCGATGTTGCCATACTTAACGATCCCTACGATGGAGGCACGCACCTGCCCGACATCACGCTGGTGATGCCGGTGTTCTTTGATGATGCTCCGGGCGCCGCATTTTATGTCGCCAACCGGGCGCATCATGCGGATGTGGGAGGCGCCTATCCCGGCTCGATGGGATTGTGCCGCGAGATCTGCCAGGAGGGCATTCGCATCCCGCCGCTAAAGCTGGTGGAGCGTGGGGTGCTAAATCGCGCTCTGCTGGTGTTGATCCTCAATAACGTACGCACGCCGCTCGAGCGGGAGGGTGATCTGACGGCGCAGGTGGGTGCTTGCCGCATTGGCGCGCAGCGTGTGACGGAGCTGGTCCATAAATACGGGCTGGCGCGCGTGAGCGGCAACGTGGCGGGCTTGCTGAATCATTCGGAGCTGCTGATTCGCGGGGAGTTGCGCCGGCTGCCGCCAGGAGAATTTGAGGCTGAGGACCATCTGGATAACGACGGGATCACGGACGCCCCCGTTAAGATTCACGTGCGCATCACAACCGATCCTGAGCACGGCGGATTGACGGTTGATTTTTCCGGGTCAGACCGGCAGGTCGGCGGGAGCCTGAATGCGGTTGCTGCAATCACCTATTCGGCAACGTTTTATGTCTTGCGTTGTCTGCTGCCGGAAGAAGCGGCGCCGACGGCAGGGCTGATGCGGCCGGTCCGGATGGTGATTCCGAAAGGGAGTGTGGTGAATGCGGTTCCGCCAGCGGCGGTCGCTGGCGGCAATGTGGAGACATCCCAGCGCATTGTGGATGTTCTCTTGTGCTGCTTCGCGCAGATTTTACCGGCGCGCATCCCTGCGGCAAGTTCAGGCACGATGAACAACCTCACGGTGGGCGGCATCGATCCGCGCACCGGGCAAAGCTATGCCTATTACGAAACCATCGCCGGGGGCGCAGGAGCGCGGCCCAATGCCGATGGAATCTCCGGCATTCACACGCACATGACGAACTCGTTGAACACGCCGATAGAAGCGCTGGAGTACGCCTATCCATTCCGGGTACGCCGTTATGCATACCGGCGCAATTCGGGGGGCAGCGGGAAGTTTCGCGGAGGCGACGGGCTGATTCGGGAAATTGAGCTGCTTGCACCGGCGCAGGTGACTCTGCTCACGGAACGACGCGTGTTTTCGCCATACGGCCTGAACGGCGGTAGTGGCGGGCAGAAAGGCCGCAACGTTTTGATTGAATCGGGCAAGGAGACCGAGTTGCCTGGCAAGTGCAACATCCAAACAAAGGCAGGCGCGGTGGTGCGGATTGAAACGCCCGGAGGCGGCGGCTGGGGTGATCCCGGCGAAAACCGCTAGGCGGTCCTGTTAACGCTCTTTTCTAGTTCCGCGAGGCGGCGCTCGAGTACGCGGACGGCGCGCAACAACTCAGGCAGGCGCGTAAAGGCGGCGGTGGCGCGGAGCCACTCGCGCGAATCGAAGGCCGGCGAGCCGCTTACGATTGCTCCTTCGGGTACATCGTGGCCGATGCCGGACTGCGCCCAGACGATTGCGTTCTTATGCACGGTCAAATGGCCGGATGAGCCGGTTTGTCCGGCCATGATGACGTTTTCTTCGAGAACAGTGCTGCCCGCAAGGCCGGTTTGACCGCAGATGATGTTGTCCTCACCGACCACGCAGGCGTGGCCGATCTGGCAAAGGCTGTCGATTTTGGCGCCGCGTTTGACGCGCGTTTCGCCGAGAGTTGCGCGATCGATGGAGGTGAGGGTTTGCACTTCGACATCGTCTTCGAGAACGGTAATGCCGGATTGCGCGATCTTGTACTGATGGCCCTTGTTGTCCTTTGCAAAGCCGAAGCCGTCGCCGCCGATCACCACGCCGTTATGCAGCGTTACGCGATTTCCGATGCGGCAGAATTCACGCACGGAGACATGGGAGTGGGCCGTGAAGTCGTCGCCAATGACACAGCCCGTGTAGATGACGGAGTGCGGATATAAGACCGCATTTGCCCCGAGCCTTGTGTTCTCTCCCACGACCGCGTAGGCGCCAATTGAGGCATTCGGGCCGATGAATGCAGTTGGTGCGATGACTGCCGTAGGGTGGATGCCCGCGGCCGGCCGGGGCGGCTGATAGAAAAGCTCGAGCGCACGCGCGAAATCATAGTAGGGATTTTTTGATAGCAGAGTGGCGGCGTGCATATTTTTGAGCGGTTCGGAGGCGATGATGGCGGATGCGCGCGTGTGTTTGATTTTGGGCGCGTATTTCAGATTCGCGAGAAAGGTGATATCGCCCGGCTGTGCGCTTTCGATGGTCGCCACGCCTTTAATCGGAATCTCGGGATCGCCTGCAATTTGGGCGCCGAGGAGATCGGCTAACCGGGCCAGCGTGTAAGTCGGCATGTATAGAGTTACGTTTCCGCCACAACCGGGTTGCGCAATTCGCCAATGGCGGGGATTTTGACCGCGACTTCATCGCCCGGACGCAAAAAGCGCGGGGGTTTACGAACGAATCCGACGCCGGCCGGCGTGCCGGTGGAAACGACATCGCCGGGCTCGAGCGTAAAGACGCTGGAAAGAAACGCTATCAGGTCGGGAACTTTGAAGATCAGCTCGCGGGTGTTGGAATTCTGAAGCACTTCGCCATTGATTTCGATTCGGATGTCGAGATTGTGGGGATCGGAAATTTCATCGGCGGTCACTATGCATGGGCCCATGGGAGCGAAGGTGTCAAACGTTTTTCCCATGAGCCATTGCGAAGTAGCACGCTGGTAATCGCGCGCGCTGACGTCGTTGACGATGGTGTAGCCGAAGACGTGATTGCGCCAATCGGCGGGAGCAATGTGACGGCCTCCACGCCCGATCACAAAGGCAAACTCGGCTTCGTAATCAGGGGACTTGGAGACGCGCGGCAGCACGATGTTATCTCCCGGGCCGATCACTGCGCTGGGAAATTTGTTGAATATGGTGGGGACGGCTGGAATCTGCGCACCCGTTTCAGCCGCATGATCGCGATAGTTCAAGCCGACGCAGATGAGCTTGGGAGGGCGTGGAACCGGCGCGCACAATTTGACGCTGTTTATTTTGTAGCGGGCGGCCGCGGGCGCCTGGTTGGCGAAAGCGGCGGCTTTTTCGAGTCCGCTTTGGCCCGCCTCGATGAGTTGCAATATGTTCGCAAAGCCGATGGTAGAAAGATCCAACACTGCATCCACATCGGAGATGACGCCGGGCTTCCGCTGGCCGTCCGCTTCAAAGGTGACAAAGCGCATGTTTGATGTTAATCGACCGGATTCTCCAGAGTTCCGATGCCATCAATTGTGATACGGACGATATCGCCGGGTTGCAGCGTAAACGAATCCGGCGGGACGATGCCGGTTCCGGTGAGCAGGAAACAACCCCGCGGGAAGGAATTTTCGCGGAACAAGTACCGGGCGAGAACGTCGGGCTCGCGCTTCATTTGCTGGAGCGTGGTTTCGTCTTCGAAAACTGGTTTGCCGCTGCGGAGGATCTCGAGCGCGATGCGCGTATTTGCACCCGGCGGCTCCTTCTGCACCAGAATGCACGGGCCCAAAGCGCATGAGCCGTCGTACACCTTGGCCTGCGGCAGGTAGAGCGGATTCTCTCCTTCGATATCGCGCGAGCTCATATCGTTGCCGATGGTGTAGCCGGTGATTTTTCCGGACGGAGACAAAAGCAGCGTAAACTCCGGCTCCGGAACGTTCCATTTCGAGTCCTTTCGAATATGGACAGCAGCTCCGGGCGCGACCACTTTATACGGCTGGGATTTGAAAAACAGTTCGGGCCGCTCCGCGCTATAGACGCGGTCATAGAATGTGCCGCCGCCTGCGGTTTGGGATTCTTCCATGCGCGCCGTACGGCTGCGGTAATAAGTTACTCCGGCGGCCCAGACCTCCTGATTGGCAATGGGAGCGAGCAGCGAATCGAGAGGCGGCGGTCCGGAGGGGCCCACCGCGGCATACAAATTTTCGAGATAATCAAGCAGATCGTCGCGCGTGGTCAGGGCTGCAAAATCGGTGTCCGGCAGCAAGCGCCAGCCCTGCCGGGACGCAAGAAAGATGCCCTGGCGCGTGCGATAGAGTTTCACAGGTTCAGTGTATAAAGGGCGGGAGTTCACTGTGAAGAGCGAGCCTGCGAAGTAAAAGGAGTGTTCAGATGCTCAACTGCTCTTTCATTTCAGCGTTGCTGCTTGCGCAAGCATTGTGCGCGCAAACCGCGCCGCCACAGACAAGGACTGTAACCGGCGGCATGGGTTTTCCCGGAACGTTTTACCAGGGGCCCGCTGTCAAGGGCAAACCGTATTCGGCGCAGCAAGTGGATTGGAGCAACCGTTTTGCTTAAGGTTTCAGATCCACGCAATGGTGAGACGACGATAAGGCTGACGAATATCGTGCTGGGCGATCCTGACCCGGCCCTTTTCGAACCGCCACCGGGCTATGACATTGTCGACGAAACGGGTCCATTTCAAATTAAATTCACATATACGGCGCCGATACGGTAGGCGTCACGGGGTTCTGGTGCGCGCGATTTCCGGCGCTTCCTCGATGGGATACGCGAGATCCCTTTCCGGCTCCAGATAATAGCGCGTAAGACCTTCGGTCAGAATCTGCAGAGCGGCCTGCGGCGTATCTGCAACGCGGAAAAGGTTCAGATCCTCTTCCGCAATGACGCCATACTTCACCAGCGCCGGAAAGCTTAGAACCTCGTTCCAGAAGTCCGAACCGTACAGGACGATCAGGATCTTGCTTTCGAGTTTTTTGGTCTGGGCGAGCGTCAGGATCTCTGTCAGCTCGTCGAGCGTGCCGAATCCGCCGGGGAAGACTACCAGAGCCTTGGCCAGATAGGCGAACCAGAACTTCCGCATGAAGAAATAGTGGAACTCGAAGGAGAGTTCGGGCGTGATGTACGGGTTGGGGCGCTGCTCGAAGGGAAGGCCGATGTTCAGGCCAATGGTCTTTCCGCCGGCCTCGCTGGCGCCGCGATTGGCCGCTTCCATGATGCCGGGACCGCCGCCCGTACACACCACAAAACGGTGATGCGGCTCAGAATTTTTCGGCGCGTGCGATACGGATTGACTCCATTCGGTGACGAGCCGCGCCAATTCGCGCGCTTCCTGGTAGTAGCGCGCCAGCGGTCCCTCCTCTTCTATCCGCGCTGAGCCGAAGAAGACGATGGTGTCCTGAATCTTTTCCTCATGGAAATGAGAGAGCGGCCACAAGTATTCGGAGAGGATGCGCAGCGGCCGCGAATCCGGACTCTGGAGGAACGCTTCTTCGCGGTAAGCAAGCGGGCGGCGGAGCGTATCTGGTTCGGATTTCATCGGCATAGCGGTAGCAGCCTGAAACAGGCAATGAATCTCGATTGTCGCACCGGAGAACCCGTGCCGCGTTGGTGATCACGTCGTCGTGAATCTGAATTCTTCGCGTGGGCATAAGGCGGGAAAGGGCGCTCGCTACAGGCGTTGGTAAAATTCGGGCGTGGCAGGCCGCACCGTCTTTACAGTCTTAGAGGAGACTGCAAAACAATATGGCGACGCGCTAGCCCTTCATCAGCCGGTTCCAGGTAAAGGAGCCAAGGGCTATCGCACCTACACCTGGAATCAATGGGTCCAGATCTCGCGTCAGATTGCGCTTGGTTTGATCGCGCTGGGGTTGAAGAAGGGCGAGATCGTCTGCATTCTTTCGGAGACCAGGGCGGAATTTTATCTGGTGGACCTGGGCATCATGGGCGCGGGTGGCGTAGCCGCCGCACTTTACACCGCCTATCCCATGCCCGACCTGGCGAAAAATATTCACGACGCCGAGCCCCGGTTTTTATTTGTGGAAGACGCCAGGACGCTGGCCGCGCTTTCCAAAGCCGTCGAAGCGCGTGGAGAGATGATGCCGGCACACGTCATCCTGATGACCGGCGAAGAGGCGGGAACGATATCGCTCGCCAAATTGCAAGAAATGGGGCGGGACGCGCTGAAAGCCGACCCCGAATTCTTTTCGAAGCTGAAGGAAACGATATCGCCCGAAGATCCGGCTATTCTTTATCTCACCTCCGGCGCGACGGGCGAGCCGAAGATGGGCCTCACCAGCCACTCGGCGATTCTGGCAAACCTCGATCATGGCCCGGTGGTGCTGCCCATCGGTCCTTCCGATTCGACGATCGTTTTTCTGCCTTCGGCGCACATCGCGCAACGCATTGTCTTAGAGCTGGTGCCCATGCGCATGGGTACGCCGGTTTGGTTTTCGGAAAGTCTCTCGCGATTGCCGGCCGAATTGAGGTCGATCAAGCCGACCATCTTTTTAGCGCCGCCGCGCGTCTGGGAGAGGATGTACGCGACCATCCTCAACGAGGTGAAGAAAAAGCCGGCGCTTTCGAGAAAGATCTTCTATGGCGCGTTGGGGTTGGGAGCCGAGGCCGCCAAGTATCGGGAAATCGGCAAGCCGATCCCGCTATGGATGTCACGAGCCCTGAAGCTAGCGGACAGACTGGTTTTTTCCAAAGTGCGCGCGCGTCTGGGCGGGCGGCTGCGGATCGCTGCTTCGGGGGCAGCGCCACTGGGCCGGGATCTAGCAGAGTTTTTCACTGCTATCGGCATGCCTCTGATTGAGGGCTACGGTCTGACCGAGGCCGGAGTGATTTCGTTTAATCCTTTAGACCGGCCGAAACCAGGCAGTATTGGGAAACTTCTGCCCGGAGTTCAGGCGCGCTTAACCCAAGACAATGAGCTGCAAGTGAAAACGCCGTGTTTGTTCATGGGTTATTACAAAGACGAAGCCGCCACCAGGTCGGTGATGACGGAGGACGGGTGGTTCTCAACTGGTGATATTGCGGAAGTGGATAGCGATGGCTATTGGTACATCACGGGCCGCAAGAAAGAGTTGATTGTCTCCTCAAATGGTAAGAAAATCTATCCGGCGCGAATTGAGAATCTGTTCAAAATGGAGCCCGTGGTAAGCCAGGTGCTGTTGATCGGCGATAAAAAGCCATACGTCACGGCGCTGTTAACTGTGAATGTGGCACAGGTACCGAACCTGAAAGGGGCTGAGGATCTGAAGGGCAAAGAGGTGTCGGAAATTGTCCGGGCAGAACCGGTCACAAAGGCAGTGAGCGAGGCGATTGCGCGTGTCAATAAACAACTGGCCGATTTTGAGCGGATCCGGCGCTTTAAGCTACTCGATCGGGAATTTTCGATTGAGCACGGTGAACTAACACCAACGATGAAGATTCGGCGGGCTCGGGTCCTCGAGAACCATCGTGCTTTGGTGAGCGAACTCTACTTAGGGCGAGAAGAGATTGAGTAAAGCGAAGCTCCTCGTGATAATCCGGCAGCGATGCAGGGCTGGTGTCTTCCGCGGCTGCGAAGCGGGGTTCGCGCATTGCTTCAATAAAGCGCCTCACCATCTGGCGGGATTTGAGTACTCCAAGAATTCCGGAGGCGGTGATCGGGATGGCAATTGCAGCAGCAGCGTAATAGGTCATTGGTGTCGACGTGCCTTCCTACTTTCAGTCGGCTGATTCGGTGGCAGGCTATATAGGTCCGATAGAACGGTCGCCTATACTCCTGGAACCTATCCTGCGCGAGCGCGTTTGGGGACGGGACGATCTTCCTTTCTTTCCGTGCTGGCGCGCGGCGAATATACGACTTATCGGCGAGGCTTGGTTTACTTTCGAGGAAAATTCCACTTCGTTGGGAATTTCTTTGGGCGAACTGATCCGTAAGCATCCCGAAGTGCTCGGCAATGCTGCTGACCCAAAGCATCCGGGCATCTGCCCGCTATTAATGAAGCTGATCTTTA
Organism: Terriglobia bacterium; assembly: GCA_021324185.1. Classification (GTDB taxonomy): domain Bacteria; phylum Acidobacteriota; class Terriglobia; order Bryobacterales; family Bryobacteraceae; genus Bog-105. Next base: position 21,989 of record JAJPJN010000012.1, read on the forward strand.
CCCGGGAGCGGTTGTCGGTTCAGGTGCATCCGGACGATGCTTATGCCGAACTACATCATCACAGCTTAGGGAAGACGGAGGCCTGGTACGTGATCGATGCTCAACCGGGCGCGGAGGTAGCGATGGGATTTCGTCAACCGATTACTCGCGAGCGCCTGAAGCAGGCGGCGCAGTCCGGTGAGATCGAGCATTTACTTGCGTGGCATCGGGTACAAGCCGGCGATGTAATCTTTGTTCCGGCCGGCACTGTACATGCCATCGGAGCGGGGTTGACGATTTGCGAAGTGCAGGAGAATTCAGACATCACCTACCGGCTGTATGATTATGGCCGCCCGCGAGAATTGCATCTGGAACATGGAGTGGCGGTTTCCTACTTACAGCCGTATTCGTTCGAATCGCACACGGTGCCGATTGCACAGGGTAGAGACAGCTTGACAGAATGCAAATATTTTCGAATGGAGCGGCTGCGGCCCAAGCGGCGAGTAAGCATCAGTTCTGGCTTGCCGTGCTACGCTCTGCTGATGTGTTTGCGCGGCGAGGGCCAAATCGGCGCTGCTCAATTCGAGCCTGGACAGGTCTGGATGATGCCGGCCGAAGGCGATGAACTCTCTATCGAGGGTCCGGATTCGGAGTGGATTCTGACGTATACGGCAGACGAGCGATTACCGGGTGTCTTCGTGGATTGATTCTGGCGCAGCTTCCGGCGCCCACAGGAGAACAGCCTGCCCGATTCCGCCCAGCCGCGTCCCTGGACAGCCGTCCTTCCCACCCTCGGACGAATAGACAAATCGAAGATCAATAGCCGTTGGATGGCGCTGCGGAACGCCATTGCAGTTGCGGCTCCGCTCTCCATCGGCAGTTTGCTGGGAAATACGTTGGGCGCCGTCGCAATCAGCACCGGCGCGCTGAACGTTTCGTATTCCGACGGGCGTGATCCGTACCGCCAGCGCGCGCTCAGGATGCTGAACTGGAGCATCCTCGGCGCGTTTGCCGTGTTCGTCGGTTCCTCGACGGGAAAGTATCATGTTCCGGCTATTCTCGTCACTGCCCTCTGGGCGTTCGTCGGGGGCATGTGCCTTGCGCTCAGCTCGCGCGCCGGCGACCTTGGCGTTAACACGTTGGTGACGGTTATCGTGTTTTCGGCGCGCGGCGCGCTCTCGCCGCTCTATGCGCTTTATGCTGCTTTGTTGGTGCTGGCCGGAGGACTGCTGCAAACAGGGCTGGCGGTGCTCTTCTGGCCTTTGCGGCGGTATGAACCGGAACGGCGAGCCATCGCCGCCGCTTACAGATCGCTTGCCGGGGAGATCGATCCTAATCCCGACAGCCCTTCGCCTGCGCCCGAAACGCTTCCGCCACAGCAGTTGCAGGATGTCATTGCCGCACTAACTCCCGACGATGCCATTGAAGCGCGCTTTCGCCTGCTGTTTGATCAGGCCGATCGAATTCGCATCTCGGTTTTTCTGCTCGACCGTTTGCGTTCCGATTTGCCGGATACAAACGCGAATGCCTGCATCGACGAACTAAGGGCTGCGACGGCGAGGCTGATTCGAACGGTCGCTGGCTGCTTAGCTATCGGTGAGTCGGCAGACCCCGGCTCAGACGAGTTGCAGCATGTAGAAGCGCTGGTGAAGAAGACGCGGCAGAGTTGCGCGCAGATCGGGCCGCTGGGGGCTGAACTGGTCTCTGCCGTGAACGCTCTGAACGGCCAGTTGCGAGCAATCGTTCGTTTGGCGGCTAATGTCATCCCCAAGGGAATGGAATCCGTTGCACAGGAGGAAGCTGCTCAACCGTGGCATCTGCAGGCAGCCAGCCGCATCGGTGCGCTGCGAGTCAATCTCGACCGGCGCTCGCCTGTGTTCCGGCACGCCGTGCGTCTGACGGTGTGCGTTGCCATAGGAGATATGATCGCCCGGAGCATCGGCTGGCAGCGGTCTTATTGGATTCCTATGACCATCGCGGTCGTGCTAAAACCCGATTATTCGAGCACCTTCAGCCGCGGCGTTCTACGGTTATTGGGCACGTTAGCCGGTTTAGCGCTTGCCACGATTCTTTATCACATCTTCCCGCCCGGGCCGTTGCTCGAATGTACGCTGGTCTTTCTCTTCACATTTGCGCTTCGCTATATCGGGCCCGCCAATTATGGCGTATTCAGCATCGCGATCAGCGGATTGATTGTATTCGAGCTGGCCGCGGCTGGAACTCCGCCCGCGCAAGTGGTGATTACGCGCGCGGTTAACACCAGCATTGGAGGAGTTCTCGCTCTCATTGCTTACGCGCTCTGGCCGACCTGGGAACGGCGCAATACGGCCGAGATACTGGCTGAAATGATGGACGCCGCGCGAGAATATTTCCGCGCGATATTCCAGCGGCTTACGCGCGATGACGAACAACTGGAAACTGAGATAGACCGCACACGCCGCGAGTTCCGCCGAACGAGATCGGATGCAGAGGGTTCAGTGGACAGGGCCAGCACGGAACCGGGCATTACGGCGGAGAAGATCAATACGCTGCGGTCTATTATGGCGAGCTCGCTGGCGCTCTTTTCCTCCCTGCTGGCTTTGGAAAGCGCCGTTGAGCAGGGCACAATACGCACGCCTCCCGAAGCGCTTCAGCAGTTCGCGCGCGACGTAGAATTCACGCTCTACTACTTAGCGTCCGCTCTAAGAGGGTCGCCCGCAGCGACTCAGACGCTTCCCAAACTGCGCGATGATCATGCGCGGTTGATGGAAGCCCGCGACGCATTTTCGCCGGATGACTCATTTATCCTCATTGAAACGGATCGATTGACAACGGCTTTGAATACGCTTCGAGAGCAGATCATGCGCTATTTAAGCCGGTGAACGTGTGCTGGCTGAACGTGCTTCGGGGGATATAATTGCGAGGCCAATGAAGTTCGCCGGCATCGTGCTTGCAGTTGCTCTTGTATCTCCCCTTTTTGCAGAACGGTTGCCGATCCAAACCTACACTACCGCGGAGGGGCTGCCAAACAATCACATCAACCGTATCCGGAGCGATACCCGTGGTTTTCTTTGGCTCTGCACTGATGAAGGCCTTTCACGTTTTGACGGCCGTTCCTTCATTAACTACACCGTGCGTGATGGATTGCCTCATCCGTGGGTCAACGATCTGCTGGAAACCCGAGACGGTAGCCATTGGGTCGCAACCGATGGCGGCATATGCCGGTACCGTCCGACAGGTAAGCAGCGCTTTGACGTTTATCGCCCGAGCGAACGGCCCGGTGCGGCACGCGTCAATGCGCTCCTGGAGGATGCTGATGGCAACATCTGGTGTGGAACCTACGACGGGCTTTACCGAATGCTGCGTAGGTCGCGAGACGGCGTTCAATTCATGCGCGAGGAAATCGGATCGCCCGCGGACGTTTATGAAGGTTCGCTGATCACTTCTATTTTCCTCGACAGCCGGGACGTGCTCTGGGCTGCGAGTCGAACCGGACTGTATCGACGCGAGAAACATGGGAGTTGGAAGCGCTACTCCGCTCCACGCAAAGGCCCGGAAGATTTTTTTGCCACGATAGCGGAAGACCGTGGCGGCAGGCTATGGGCCGCAACGCGCCGGCGAGGAGTATGTTCACTCATCTCCGATCCAAAGCAAGCGGAACAAGCCGTTTCGCGATGCTACTCGATTGCCGATGGCCTGCCATCGAATGACGTCCGGTCGGTCTATCAGTCTTCGGATAAACGGCTGTGGGTCGGCACAGCGGGAGGTCTGAGCGAGCTTCAGTCCACCGCGGGGAGAGTGAGCTTCCGGAACTACACCAGCGACAATGGCTTGACGGGATCGGCGATTTACGCCCTTCAAGAGGATCTAGAGGGTAATCTCTGGATCGGAACAAAAGAAAACGGCGCCATGAAGATGGCGCGCAGCGGATTGACGACATTTGGTGCGGCTGACGGTTATCGTTCCGGGGATTTCAGCTCTTCCATATTTGAATCGAAAAGGGGGGAGCTGTGCGTGACGACCGGAGACCACTCTGCGGTCTACCTGAATGCGTTCGATGGGATGCGATTCTCCGCGATTCGAGTGAACGCACCCGTTGATACCGACCCTTTTTGGGAACCGGCCATGCTTCAGTCCAACGACGGGGCGTGGTGGTTAACTGCCGGGGAGGGGCTGTTCCGCTTCCCCCCATTTCGCAGCGCCAGAGACCTCAAGAAATCGCGTCCTGAAGCGAGCTTCACAACGAGGGAGGGACTTCTCGACAATGCGGTGCATCCCATTTACCAGGATTCCAAAGGCGATCTTTGGTTCGCCGCCTGGCAGTCAAAGACAGGCGCGCATGAACTGTACATCTGGCAGCGTACGACTGATTCGGTGCGCCGCATTTCCAGCGCGGGCGCGCCTTCTTTGGAGCACAAGTCGGTAACGGCGATTGCGGAGGACCATTCGGGTCAAGTTTGGATGGGATTCAAAGAAGGAGGGCTCGTACGCGGCGGATTGAACGGCTTCGCTGAGCTCCCTTACCTCAAAACTGAACCTGTTCAGGCGCTCCATTTCGACCGCGCCGGACGGCTTTGGATCAGCTCGGTTGAAAATGGCGTGACCCGCGTGGACGGCCCGGCTTCGGCTACCCCGCGATTTCGATCCTACGGCACCCCTAATGGCTTATCAAGCAACCATGTCTCGTGCGTGACAGAGGACCGCTTCGGCCGGATCTATTTTGGAACGGGTAGTGGCGTCGATCGCCTGGATCCTACGAGTGGTTCTATCACGCAGTACACAAGCGCGGAAGGGCTTGCGAAAGGCGCTGTGAGGGCGGCGTATCGCGATCAGGCTGGTGCTCTTTGGTTCGCCACCAATTCGGGGATTTCACGCTTGATTCCAGCACCTGACATGAGCTCACGCCCGCCGGTGGTTCTCATCAGCGCGCTGCGCGTCATGGGCGCGCCGCGCCCGATTTCGGAACTGGGAGAGACAAGCATAACCGGACTCACTCTTCCGGCGACCAGCAACGGCGTGGAAATTGAATACTTCGGGTTCGATTTCAGCCCCAACACCCGCCATCGCTATCAGTACAAGCTCGCCGGCGCCGATGAAGACTGGAGTCCGCCCACTCAGCAGCGTAGCGTCGATTTTGCCGATCTCGCGGCGGGCTCGTATCGCTTTCTGGTGCGGGCCGTAAATGCCGATGGGGTGTCGAGTTTGCAACCCGCAACAATCGAGTTCACGGTGATGAAGCCGCTGTGGGCACGTTGGTGGTTTCTGCTGGCAATGGCCTTGGCAGCAGGTGCCGCGGCTTACGGGGCGTTCCGCTATCGTCTGGCTCAATTGTTGGAGCTCGAGCGTGTGCGTGCCCGCATTTCCGCCGACTTGCATGATGGCGTCGGCGCGAGTCTTTCCGAAATCGTTGTCCTTAGTGAGGTCGCCCGGACGCATCTGGGTGAAACCCATCCGGCCGTAGCCGGACCGCTCGCGGAAATCGTTGCCATATCCCGGGAAGTCATGGATTCGATGGGTGATATGGTCTGGGTCATCAATCCCAGGTACGATCACCTCAACGATCTCCTCGCGCGAGTTCGCCGCTTTGCGGGCGACATGCTTGGCTCTCGCGATATCAGCTTGCAATTTAACGGACCAGACACCGGCGAGGATCCGTTGTTGAGCGCCGACCTCCGGCGCCACTTGCTTCTGATTGCCAAAGAAGCGGTCAACAATATCGTGAAGCATTCCCATGCAACGAAGGCCTGCATAGGCTTTGAGCTGCACGCGCGCCGTCTGACGCTGCGAGTGAGCGACAACGGCTGCGGGTTTGACAGCGCGGCGTGCCAGCCGGGCAACGGTCTAGCGAACATGAACCGGCGGGCTGCATGGCTCAGCGGCTCCGCAGAATTGCATTCTTCTCCTGGCGAAGGCACGGTGATCAAGGTCGTAGCTCCGTTCTGATCCCGATTGATTTGGGGGGGCGGCGTTCCGGTATCCAGGCTATGATGGACCGTTTGGATCCCGCGACCATATCGATCGTGCTCGTTGAAGACGATCGCCGAATCCGTGAAGGTCTGCGGGTTCTGCTTGAAGGCACGTTGGGCTTCTGCTGCACCGGCGCGTGGCGGTCCATGGAAGAAGCGCTGGCGCATCACTGGAATCCGGTGCCCGCCGTGGCTTTGATCGATATCGGCCTTCCCGGCATGTCCGGCATTGAGGGTCTCAAGTTGCTGCGGGAACGTTATCCCACGGTTGCCCTCGTGGTGCTCACTGTGTTTGATGATGATGAGCGGATCTTCAATGCGCTATGCGCCGGTGCTTCCGGATATTTGCTTAAGAGCACGCCGCCGGCCAGGCTTTTGGAAGGCATCCGGGAAGTCGTGGCGGGTGGGGCTCCTATGTCACCCGAAATCGCGCGGCGGGTCGTCAGCTTGTTTCGGACGGTCCAGCCGCCCGACCACTCTGAGTACAGCCTTACGCCACACGAGTTGCGCATCCTGAAACTTCTGGTAGAGGGGCACAGTTATAAGAGCGCGGCCGCCGAGATGGGCACAGCCTTTCACACCATTGCGTTTCACGTGCAGAACATTTACCAAAAGCTGCAGGTTCACTCCAAATCAGAAGCTGTGGCCAAAGCACTGCGCTCCAGGCTTATCGGCTAGCTCATTCCTCCCTAAATTGTTGGGGCGCGGGCACCAGATCTCGCCGTAGACTTGGTTTTCCCTCTCACTCAGCGGCACGTGCCGTAGGTGCTGAACGGAAGTGACCTAATCATGTCGCTCTTACGAATGTTGTCCGAGAGCCGCGAGGTGCAAGGGTGCGGTTAAAACTATGACCGCTCTCGACCTTGTCGGATTGACCGCGCTTATGCAGGCTACTCAGGGCATTCCCGCCATTCAGATCGGACTGATAGATGGGCCAGTTGACTTGGAGCATCCCGATCTGGCTGGCAGTGCTATCCGCGAAATCGGAGCCAGCGGCCAATGTTTTGATAGCGTCGCCTGCTCGCATGGCACCGCCATCGCAGTGATGTTATCGGCTAAACGTGGTGGTGACTCGCCGGGCATTTGCCAGCAATGTTGTCTGCTGGTTCGGTCTGTTTTCAATCAATCAGGTTCCGGTGACAAGAGCCCTCCAACGGCCAACCCAGACGAACTTGCGGCCGCGATCTTCGATTGCATCGAAGCCGGCGCGCGGGTGATCAACTTGAGCCTGGCGGTCGTTCAGCCTTCGATGAAGAGCGAGCGGCTCTTAGAAGCGGCGCTTGACCACGCTATGGACCGAGGTGCCATTGTAGTAGCGGCTGCCGGAAATCAGAGCGCAGTGGGCAGCACCGCGATTACCCGCCATCCCTGGGTAATTCCAGTGATGGCATGCGATCTCCAAGGCAGGCCCGCATCTTATTCGAACTTCGGACGATCAATTAGCATACGTGGACTTGCTGCGCCTGGACAGTGCGTCGCCGGCACCAGCAGTAGTGGCCCATCCCGCTTTTTCGGAACCAGTGCCGCCGCTCCGTACATCACTGGGGCAACCGCACTACTGTGGTCGATGTACCCCGGCGCTAGCACGCAGGAAGTGAAGGATGCCGTTACACAAGCTACAGCTCGGCGTACCAGCGTGGTTCCCCCGCTACTCAATGCCTGGATGGCTCACGAAACGCTGGCCAGGAAACATACTGCGAGATCGACGTCATGAAGAGGACTCGACAACCGGCGGGCAAATCCGCGAAGCCGTCTCGTCCCATGAGGCTTCCAGGATTCCTGAATGAGCAGGAGATCGGTTTAGGCGACGTGATTGGGCGGGCCACTTCGTATGCCGGCATAAAGGCTTGCGCAGGATGCCAGCGCCGCACAGCGATACTGAACCGCTGGATCGTGTTTGGGGGCCGCCCTCCCGGATAGACGAGCGTACTGACTAACTACACAGAGGATTACATGGATACAAGTGGACTTACCCAACAAGCACGTTCGCGAAGTCGAGCCCGCCCGAAAGCGACTCTTTCTCCACAAGCCTGCACAACGTGCGGCGCCGATGGCGCGGCCGATTCGAACGATTCGGAATCAGCATCAGTTCCTTCGTATGTATATGCCTTGGGAAGAGTGGAAGCGCGCTTTCCGCGCGTGTCGCTGGAAAAGGAATTCGTCCAGGCGGCCGGGCGAGGTCCGGCCAAAGGACAGACCGACCGGCAGATGTTTCAGTCCGTGATAGCGGAGCGCAAGAATCGCTATCTTGCGCGGCAGCTTTGCTGGGTACTGACTATTCAGGGACTTGACACGTACTTATTGCAGCCGCGCGACCCTGCCGATTTCGACTTACTGGTGGAGGCTCTGCGTCCTGAGCCGAGCCCGATGGACATCGACGCGGTTGTCGGCGTGCGTGGCCCCATAGCCCCGCCGGGATTGTGCAACGGGTTGTCGATTCCGATTGTCGGTTTTGATCAGATCTATTCTTTCGATCGCCAAGCTCTCATGGGTGCGATTCCGCGTCCGGACAAAACCACGGCAAAAGCTTTCGAAGCGACGGCAAACGAGCTATTCGACCGGGTAATACAACTTACCGATAATGCCGGGAATACCGACGATCACCGGGCGTTGAATTACCTGGCCATGCGTTATCCGGCCATCTATACTACCGTGGCCGATGCCTACACGCGCAACGCGTCCTTAGCAGCAGTCGAGGTTCAGCCTTCGCGACTGAGCGGAGCGCGCAATATCGTCGACGTAGTCTTTTCGTTTACCAATCGGAGCAACGAATTTACCGAGAAATCCTTTGTGAGAGTGGATGTCACCGAGGAGTTTCCATTTCTGGTCGGCCGAATGTCGACCTATTACGACCGTTAGAAGGAGCTTGTGATTATGACTTTGCCCGGATTCACTGCCGAAGCAATACTGTTCAGACCCAGCGCGAATCATCGTGCCCGCGCGCTAAAGCGACAGCGAGAAGTGGCTTCCCCCGCGATGCCGGTAGGCGGAGGCTCGGCGTTCCTGAAATGCCAGGCCGAGTGCAGAGAGGAGTGTTTCGATCAAGGGTTCACCCCTGCCAAATGCAGTCGTGTATGCGCCAGAGCCTGCAATGACTCGGGAAAAGGAGACCCGGTGACTCGTCCCAATCCGATCAACTGTGCCCTGAGCAAGGGGGGCTGCTACGCGTGGTACGCCGCCTGTAATATCGATCCCTTCGGATTCGGTTGCAAGGTTGTGCTGGATGCGTGCCTGAAAGATAGCGGGTGTTGAGAATACTACGGAGACCAAAGAAGCTACCGCAGAAGAGTTCCACCTGAATTGGGGGGATGAGGAAAGTCATTTCCAGCCATACTTGTTGTGCCTGAAGAAAGTGAGGCAATAACAATGGACAACATGAAGCTAGACTCGTCGATACGGCTAGCTCCCACTAACCTGAGCGGAATTTTTACGAAGGTCCGGACCGCTAAGGATACTGCGGAGCAGATGAATATTTCACCGCTGATCAGTTCCGGACTGCTTCGAGAGTTGCAGGATGTACAGACGCCCGCGGTTCAAAAGTTTCGCGAAAAGATTCTTTCGCGCCAATGGCGCCCGGAGGATCAGATCATTCCTTTGCTGAAACCGCAGATCGACGTCACGCACCAACTGACGGGACGCGCCGCAACGGGAAACGTAAGCTTCACATCCGGTAATTGGGCGGGTGCGACAATCAAGGGCGCGTGGAAGGCCGCGCTGGGCATCTGGCGAGTCCCGACCGTTGGGAAGCCAACTACCCCGCCGAGCACTTCCGGAGGATGGAATTCCTCATCATGGGTCGGGATCGATGGCACCTACGGCTCGAACGACGTGCTGCAGGCCGGCGTACAACAGCAGGTTTCGAGCAACGGCGCTGCGTCCTACGTAGCCTGGTTCGAGTGGTTCGCTCCTCAGCAGCCCACCTCACCGCCCTACATATTCCAGACCAACATCGAGAACATTCAAATACAGCCCGGAGATGAAGTCTTTTGCGGTGTCTATTATGTGGATCGCCAGGGCGAAATCATCTTCGGAAATGTCGACCGGGGACATTATTTCAGCATGGTCCTGGCGCCACCGCCGGGAGCCTCTTTCAGCGGCAACAGCGCTGAATGGATCATGGAAGCTCCGAACACTGGCGAACCCGGGACATCGCTCCCGAGTTTTACACCGGTCGTCTTCTCGTCTGCATTCTCCACCGACCAAGTGAACAAATCCGGAGATCCGGCCAACGCCGACACGACTAACATCGTGCGGTTCGGCGCGAAATTGACCTCCGTCTCACTCCGGACTAATGCCCTGGATATCGACTACATAGGATCAGGCGTGACGTCCTGGAATGCCGATTGGTTTCCGCTTCCCAGTAAAGCGGTGTTCGATCACACCAAGCAGCAGGTTGCTGCCGTATCCCGCGCGCCAGGCAATCTGGATTTGTTCGTCATCGGATTCGATAATCACGTCTGGAGCACGTTCTGGACCCAAGCTGGGGGTTGGAATGCTGATTGGTTTCCGCTTCCCGGAAAGGCTGTGTTCGACCGCGACAAACAGCAAATCAGTGCGGTTTCCCGCGCGCCGGGCAATCTGGATCTGTTCGTCATCGGATTCGATAATCACGTCTGGTCCACATTCTGGAACCAAACTGGCGGCTGGAACCATGACTGGTTTCCGCTTCCGGGGGCAGCGGTGTTTGACCATACCACGCAACACATCGCAGCGGTTTCCCGCGCGCCGGGCAACCTGGATCTGTTCGTCATCGGATTCGATAATCACGGATGGTCCACATTCTGGAACCAGGCCGGCGGCTGGAATCATGACTGGTTTCCGCTTCCGGGGGCAGCGGTGTTTGACCACACCACGCAACACATCGCTGCGGTTTCCCGCGCTCCGGGCAATCTGGATCTGTTCGTGATCGGATTCAATAATCACGTCTGGTCCACATTCTGGAGCCAGGCCGGTGGCTGGAGCCATGATTGGTTCCAGATTCCGGGGGCAGCGGTGTTTGACCATACCACGCAACAGATCGCGGCGGTTTCCCGCACTCCAGGCAATCTGGATCTGTTCGTGATCGGATTCGATAACCACGTCTGGTCCGCATTCTGGAGCCAGGCGGGCGGCTGGAGCCATGATTGGTTTCCGCTCCCCGGGGCAGCGGTTTTTGACCATACTACGCAACAGGTGGCAGCAGTTTCCCGTACGGCGGGCAATTTGGATCTGTTCGTCCTTGGATTCGACAATCGCGGCTGGACCGCGTTCTGGAGCGCGAACGGCGGCTGGAGTTCTGACTGGACTCCGCTTCCCGGGCGATCCGTTTTTGCTCACACCACCCAGAGGGTTGCCGCGGTATCGCGGGCTCCGGGCAATCTGGATCTGTTCGTGATCGGATTTGACAACCACATTTGGTCGACATTTGGGCGGCCGCCTGCGTAGGAGCCGGACGCTGGTTTAGATTCTTTTGGAGCGAACCGGTAAGCTGCGGGGGGCGAACGCTCGCAGCTTACCGGACAACAGTGGCAGTTCTTAGCAGAGTGGTCGCGGGGTAGACCCGACGCACTCGAGGAAAAAACGGATAAATATGAGCACAGTCTCTCTTTGCATCGATTACAACAATGGAGTGCAGAAGCATTTTTCAAGCATTCCCTGGAAAGAAGATCTTACGATCCTTGATGCCGTTGCAGCAAGTACGAACATACCGCCTGGGATGGCCGTGGGATTCGGGTCTGACCGGTCCGGGCATGTTCTCGGGTTGGTGATTGACGGAATGCCCAGCGAGGCCACTCCTACGTTAGATTGGGTTGTTTCCATCAACGCGAAGCGTTTTGAACACCGCCTCGGCACCCCAACGAGTTTCGGATTCTTCCCGGATGAACGAACGGCGAATCTTCTCCGGCCTGGTGATCACGTCGTGATGAAACTGGATGTGAAGACGGATCTCTAAGCTCCGCCGATCGTCTATTCCAACCGAACCGGAACAGATGCCGGTTCAGGAAGACGGCTTCTTAAGCAAACTCTGCGTACGGCCGAGAGTCTTTCGTTTCGAAACAGCGGCAGCCGCAGCCCGCCGCTGCAACAAAGAAACAGCCGCTGAAGCGGGCGCAGGAGGAGTCTCGACAGCCTCATCCACCGATCGAACCACGTTGCCTTCACTATCGATGCGTTCCACTCGAGCCTGCTCCGCATTTAAGGTGACTTTGTTCTGCACGGTTTCGGTCTCTTGTGTCTCAGTAATGTGAATCTCTTCCGTCACGACCCATTGCTTTTCAATGCGCAACACTTCCGAAACAACGGGAATGATAAGTGTGTTCCCGGCCCGGCGCGATGGCTGCGGGCCATCGACGACGCGATTCGTTTTGACGCGCTTCACCTCTATGTGAGACTTTTTTAGCTCCTGCTCAACGATCTCCTCGTGGCTTTCGACCCGCTTCGTCACGCGGACGCCGCCGGTCGCGACCGGAACGGCATCCGCATAAAGTTCCTCGCGAATTACGGGAACGACTATGTCTTTCTTTTCCTCATCCATGGAAGCAGAATGGGGCTCGCCGGTTACCGGTTTGCCGCTGCTTTGGTCTTCCCGGTAACCCGGTTCCAACCGTAGCGAATCGCGTCTTTCATCTTTTCCCAGGTGCTATTCGGGTATCGGCGCCCATAGTCTGTCCGCAGATCGGATTCGACTCCATCAAACGATCGGCCCTGATAACGCGGATCGGACGCCATCTCGTAGCCGTAGCGATAGGCGGGCAGGTAAGTGTCGTAAGTTGCTCCGCTCGCAGCATACCGGTTTTGAAAGTCAGTTCGGAAATCCGAATCGTCAAAAGCGGGACTGGCTCCCGTTTTACCAGGAGTTTGTTCCACATTTACTTCGGTATGACGTAGAGTATCCCGAACGGTCTCGGTTCGTTCCGTAACGTCCTTTCCGACACGAACCTCTTCTACAACACGCGCCTGTTTACCTATAACCGGTTCTTCTGCGAACTCCTGCACTTCGATGACCTTCTCCTGGCCGGCGGCCAAATCGGCCTCGGTGGCAGGGCGGTTTACCGGCTGGCGCTCTACCCGCACGTGCTCTTCCCGCAACCGCACCGTTTCTTCTACCGGTTGCGAAACCACACGCGAGTAAACGCGAACGTTGCCTCGCAGCACCCGGCGCTTACCTACCTGCATATCTTCTTGCACGACGGGAACCGACCGCCCCTGCGTATTGTTTGCCTGTGTTCGGCCCTCACGTGTGGCGGCTCCAACTTGCGTGCGCTCTTCACCTTGGCTCACTTCCACCGGAGAATGGCGGTTCAAAATCTCTTCAACGGTCGAGATCTCGTCATCATCGGCATCGACCACCAGCAAGGTGTTGCCCTCGCTGATCGCGCGCTCGTATTGATCCCGGTCCGCATCATCTTCATCTCCGAAAATCGATTTGAACCATCCCTTGATTCCGCCCTCGTGCATCGTGGACTTACTCTGCGATGTGGTTTGGCCGGATGAACTTGTTTCTACATAAATGTCGCTGCGCGGGATACCGGCCGCTTGTAAGTCAGTAGCGGCGGCTTGTGCATCTGCGTTGCTGCGGAAAACAGCAACAATGGAATTATTAGCTGTGCTGGGCATAAAGATCCTCACACTGCTGGACGCACTCCTGATACAAAAGCTTCCCAAGTAAGGACCACAGTAAAACTTCTTAGGTGCGGTCAGTTGACGAGGGCTGCGAGCACGGTTGCGTCGTCGTTTTGGTGCTCGCCGGAAAATTTGTCCAATGCGGAAAACACCGCCTGGACAATTCTGTCCGGCTGACGAACCGGGCAGCGACTTACGGCGGCAACAAGCCCCTGCATTCCCCACTCTTCGCCTGCCGCGTTGGTGGCTTCGACGATGCCGTCGGTGTAAGCGACGATCAGATCGGCGGGTCTCAACTGAACTGTACGCGCCTGATAGACGGTATCCGCAAAGAAGCCCAACCGGGGGCGCGCCGGAATTCGAGCCAAATGGCGGCGGCATTTGAGCGAATGACCATTGCGGGATTGTGGCCGGCATTCACATACTGCAGTGTCCGTGTATTTTCATCGAAAATGCCATAGAAGGTAGTGACATATCGATCGGCAGGCGAGCATGCGTGCAATTGACGGTTCACCGCTGTCAGAACCGCAGCCGCGTCATCCGGCGCGAACAAAGCTGCAGTGCGCAGAGAAGACTGGACATTCGCTATCATGAGCGCAGCCGGAAGCCCCTTATCCGATGCGTCGGCAATGGCGAGCGCCACGCCGCCGCCGGGTAGCGGCAGGAAGAGGAAGCAATCACCGCCGAGCGCGCGCATCTGCCTGCACCGTGCATAGTACGCGAGCGTCTGTGCTTTCGCGTCCGGGACTTCCATGAATCGCTCTTGCAGATCGCAGGCGAGCATCCAATCCTGGCTGACGTCCACTAAGATGGAATCCGTCATCATCTCTCCACCTTTCTATAGCTACGTCGGTGGGCGCGGGTGGAAATCGACATCGGAGTCCCGAATTTTTTAATGAAAATTGATCGCGAGGATGTCGAGAACGGGAGATCTGCTCCGACTATGGCATGAACGCGCCAACAGGCCGCGTTGAAAAGAAAGGGAGCAATAGAGATGAAATACATTTTGTTGATGCGCGGCAAAAGCGGGGATTGGGATGAGTACGCCAGGTGGTCGAAGGAAGATTTGCAGCGGAACGTGGAGTTTATGCAGCGCTTCAACAAGGAACTTCACGATGCGGGCGTTTTCGTGGATATCAAGGGTCTGGCGTGGCCGCAGGAGGCGAAACTCGTTCGCGCGGGAAAGAACGGCGAGCCCGTTACGGATGGTGTGTTTCCGGGATCGAAGGAGTTCCTTGCGGGATATTGGGTGATTGACGTCGAAACTCCCGAGCAGGCGTACCAGATTGCGGCTCGCGTCTCGGCCGCGCCTGGGCCCGGCGGGAAACCGGGAAGCATGCCCATTGAAGTACGGAAAGTGCTCAGCAGCCACGGCGATTTGGGATTCTGACACGAATCTGGAGTTGTGGCACTGAGCGAGCAAGCATCCGATCCTCCGATCGGGCATCTGTTGCGAGAACTGGCGCCGCACGTGCTGGGAATTGTGGCGCGTCGATTTGCGGACTTCGACGCAGCCGAAGATGCCGTTCAGGAAGCTTCAATTGCCGCAGTGATCCAGTGGGCGCTCGAAGGTGTTCCCGAGAATCCGCGCGCGTGGCTGACGCAGGTTGCGTTGCGGAAAATGACAGATCATATCCGTAGCGAATCTGCGCGGCGGCGTCGGGAGATGGAACTTGCTGGGGAGGCGGCTCGTGCGCCCGAAGCTGCCTTGGAAGCTGCGCCGGGGGAAGACGACACGCTCGTTCTCCTCTTCATGTGCTGTCACCCGGCGCTTACGCCTGCGTCCGCAATTGCATTAACGCTGCGCGCTGCCGGCGGCCTCAGCACGGCTGAAATCGCCCATGCGTTTCTGGTTCCGGAAACGACGATGGCGCAGCGAATCAGCCGTGCGAAGCAGACCATCAAGGAATCCGGCATCCCATTTCAGTTGCCGAATGCGGAAGAGCGCGCAGTGCGTTTGCGCTCCGTGCTGCACGTTTTATATCTGATTTTTAACGAGGGATATACGGCCAGCTCAGGATCACATCTGCGGCGGGCCGATCTTTCTCAGGAAGCGATACGGCTGACGCGCATGGCGCTGCGCTTGCAACCCGAAAAATACTGAAATTGCCGGCCTGCTTGCGCTGATGCTGCTGACCGACGCACGCCGGAATGCGCGAACCGGCCGAAATGGCGAATTGATTCCACTTGCGCAGCAGGATAGAGCGCTTTGGGATCGGGAGCAGATTGCCGAAGGAACGGCGCTGCTCACGGCCGCGCTGCCGAAAGGGTCAGTGGGGCCTTATCAATTACAAGCAGCGATTGCGGCGGTTCACGACGAGGCCACGCGGCCTGAAGATACCGATTGGCCGCAGATACTGGCGCTTTATGAGTTGCCGAAAGGCATGTTGGACAGTCCGATGGTGAGCTTGAATCATGCCATCGCGGCGGCCATGGTGCACGGCCCCCAGGAAGGTCTGCGTCTGCTGGATGCGCTCCAGGGGGAGGTGCGCATTGCCGAACATCACCGGATGGATGCTGTTCGCGCACATCTGCTGGAGATGGCCGGCGATTCACAAGCTGCGGTGAAGTACTACCGGAAGGCCGCGAGTAAAACGGTGAATCTGCCTGAGCGCACTTATCTTCTGATGCAAGCTGCCCGCCTTGCGGAGGATGGAGGCTGAAGGTTTCTTGAAATGCCGCAAGTTATCATCGCGCTCGAATTTCCGAACCTATTTGGCCGAAAAGCGCCCGCGGATAGCCTGCTCCTGTGTGTCAATATTCCTGTTTAGCCAGTATTTCTCTTCCTGGTTTGGCACGGCGCTTCCGCGCAGCGATTCGAGTAGAGGGATGTCGGCCATGGTACCGCAGATACCCAAAGCCACGATCTCGCTGGACGTAACCACAGGGCTTGGATCTTCCGCGGCGTGGCGGCGGATAATCGTTTCCAGTTGTTTCATCCTGCCAGATATGGACAGACGGGGATTTTCGTTGCAGGATTTGATCGTATACGCCATCACGCACAACATCTGGCCGCGAATCATCTCCTGTGGGCTGCTGGACAACTGGATAAAAGCAGGAATCGCCTGCGGCTGTATTGCCAGCCAGCGGCCATACTCGGCATCGGCATTGTAGTTTGCCCGCGCCAATGCCAGCCAAGCCTGCCGGTTATTGGTTCGAACAGCGATGGCCTTCGTTGTGTCGAGTAGTTGGCCGTAAAAATCCTCATACAGTTGTTGAGTCTCAGCTAATTCCCCCCTGTCCGGATTCACGGTTTCGGAACTCAGCAGTTGAATCACGGAGTTCTGCACGCTTGGATCCTCATAAAGCGATTTTGTCCCGGCAATTCGCTTGAGAGCCTTTATAGTGATCTGGGGATCTCGGGCGTGTAACTCCTCTTCGAGTTTTTGCTGCGAGCCGGTTTGGGCCAAACCGGGGATGGCCAGAAACAATCCCAGCAGCAGAACTTTCATCTCACCATCCATTCGGACAATGCCCCGCTGACCAGCGGAAGGTTCCGGTGGTTCCGTACTGTACACGCCAATCGAGATGCAGGTGGCCGTAGCCGCTCATTACGGCGGGCTCCTTGCAGGGCGGCCATATACCGAAGCTGGTCATGGCCTGCGCGGCCCCGTAAAACTGCTGCCATTGATTGGGGCCACTCGTCGGAAAATCCACGGCGTCGCCGGCCATGTGAGGTGAGAATCCCCTGGTGTCCGGGCATGTAGAAGGACTCAAAGGTGGCCATTTCCCGACCATATTTACGAAGCAGGTGGTTTCGCCATGGATCGCCCGACTGGCCCCGAGCTTCTGCGGTGCGCGCAGCTTGCTCAAGGGTCGCCAGCGCCAGGCTCAACCACATTCACCTGCAGCGAACTTTCTGCTTGACTTTGACGTTACGTCAGAGTTGAAGATGTTTTCCAGAAGGAAGTTTCGGGAGTGAGCGGCGTTGGCCGTTTGTATCGGATACAGGAGTTCGCTGAACTGGCGGGCGTCACGGTCAGAACCTTGCACCATTACGACCGCATCGGGCTTTTGAAACCGCGGCGAAACAGTGCCGGGTATCGGCTTTATGCGGAACGCGATCTGGAACGCCTGGAGCATATCGTCGCGCTCAAATTCCTGGGACTTCCTTTGAAGCAGATCAAGACGCTGCTTGGTAAAGCGCGCTTTGAATTGTCCGAAGCCTTGGCGCTGCAGCAGCGGGTTCTGAAACAGAAGCGAGAGCTTTTGAACAGAACGATTGCGGCGGTTGAGGAAGCGGAGGAAGCGTTGCGCCAGGGACAGCGCCCCCAGGCTGCCATTTTGCGAAAAATTATTGAGGTGATTGAGATGCAGAGCAGTTCGAACTGGACAGAGAAGTATTACAGCCCCATCGCGCGGGAAAAAATTGAGGCGCGCAAACAGCAATGGTCGCCTGAGCTGCAGGAGCGCGCGACCAAGGAATGGACAGACCTGTTTCGCGACATCGAGGCATCGCTCGACGAAGATCCGGCAGGTGAAAAGGCCCAAAGATTGGCAGATCGCTGGTGCAATCTGGTCGGTCAGTTCACGGGCGGCGATGCGCAGATTTCCGAAGGACTGAATCGCCTTTGGGCGGATCGCGAGAACTGGCCGGAGGAGGCGAAGCGCCAAACTGCGCCTTATGCAAACCAGCGGATTTGGGAATTCATCGGCCGTGCCATGGCCGCGCGAAAAGCCCGCTAAGGGCTTCGTTACTACGTTATTTTTTGGGCTATTTCGGAGATATTCTCTTGCCGAAGGCTACTAGTGGTACACCGGGCGTACACCATATACTGGGTCCATGCGTCATGGGTTTGTCACTGGTAGAATGCTGAAAAATAGTATTTTCCTTTTACTTGCTGCCTTTCTTACGACGAGAGCGGCACGAAGTCAGGGTCCGATGGCGCGGATTACGGGCGCCATTAGCGGAGCCCAACTGCACACGCTGAGGGGGAATGTCCACCCACTCGCAAGGCCGGAGTTCGATCACGGCGCTGCACCGGCTGACCTGCCGATGGAACGCATGCTGCTGGTGCTGAGCCGCAGCGCTGCCCAACAGGCAGACCTCGAGAATTTACTTCAGGCACAACAGAACCCGGCGTTACCTGAGTATCACCAGTGGCTTACCCCACAGGAATTCGGCGCGCGCTTTGGCGCCTCAGACGCGGATATCGCGACCATCACAGGCTGGCTGCAATCGCAAGGATTCACCGTTAATAACGTATATAACGGGAAAACGCTGATTGAGTTTTCCGGAACAGCGGCCCAGGTTCAACAGACATTTCACACCGAAATCCACCAATTCGTAGTGAATGGCCAGGAACATTGGGCTAACGCGAGCGATCCGCAGATTCCTGCCGCTCTCGCGCCTACCGTCGTTGGAGTGGCGACGCTGCACAATTTTACGAAGCAAACCCAGGCGATTAACTCCGGCCGGACATTCGAGGCGGCTTTGCCGGCCCAAGGGCGGCCTCAATTTACCGCCGGCTCCGGGACCTACGCGCTGGCGCCCGCAGACTACTGGCAGATTTACAATCTCAACCCGCTTCTGTCAGCGGGCATTAACGGCGCAGGCAGAACGATTGGCGTGGTTGGGCGGACGAATATTCGCCTTTCAGACATAACGGGTACGAGCGGATTTCGCGCTATCTTCGGGATCACGACGGGCAACGTTCAGGTGATTGTCAATGGCCGGAATCCCGGTGATCTGGGCGGCGGTGAAGAAGCGGAAGCAGTTCTGGACACATCCTGGGCAGGTGCAACCGCTCCCGGTGCAACTGTCGACCTGGTGGTCTCGAAAACGACCAACACGACTGACGGGGTGGACCTTTCCGAAGCCTACATCATCAACCAGAATCTCGCCGATGTGATGACGGAAAGCTTTGGCGATTGCGAATCGAACTATACGCAGGCGGAAGCAAACATGTACGCCTCGCTGGCGCAGCAGGCGGCAGCTCAGGGCATCACCTATCTTGTTGCTGCCGGCGATGCCGGTATCTCGGGTTGTAATTCCGGGTCAGATACGATTGCGAACCAACCCCCCACGCCTTCTGTCAACATTCTTTCCTCGAATCCATACGTGGTCGCAGTAGGTGGAACGCAGTTTAACGACAACGGAAACTATACCGCTTACTGGGCGGCATCGAATAATTCCAACAACGCTTCCGCGCTTTCTTATATACCGGAAAACGTCTGGAACGAGAGCTGCACTAGCTCGGGCGGAGTGAATCCCTGCACTAGTGGGAATTCACCAGGATTGTGGGCCGGGGGCGGCGGAGCGAGCACTTTATATTCGAAGCCTTCCTGGCAGAGCGGTGTGGCAGGCATACCGAACGATGGCTGGCGTGATGTACCGGATGTGTCGCTGACGGCGGCAGGACACGATCCTTATTTACTGTGTCTCGATGGATCTTGCACACCCAACAGCCGCGGCCGCATTTCGTTTCAGGGATATTCGGGCACTTCGGCAGCGACGCCTTCCATGGCTGGAATCGTTGCCACCATTGCCCAAGAGGCGGGCGGAAGACTGGGGCTGATCAATCCCACTCTTTATCAACTCGCGGCCCGGCAAAATGTGAGTAACTGCAACGCATCGAACGGGCTGTCCGCGAACAATTGCATTTTCAATGATGTGACGGTTGGCAATAACTCTGTTCCGGGCATGCCGAATTACCCGAACGGGCAATACGCCGCCGGAATCGGTTACGATCTGGCCACGGGACTTGGTTCGGTCAATGCGGCGAACTTGGCCACCGGCTTTACCGGGATGAGTTTTGGCGGAGCGCTGCTCGAGCTGTCGGGTAACGCGGTGTTTTTTGGTAACGTGGATGTCGGAACCGCCTATTCGCAGCAGATCACGGTTTCAAATGGCGGCACGGCAAATCTGGTGATCGGGCAGATTTCCCTGAGCGGCAGTTCCGGCCAGTATTCGACCAGCTCCGACTGCGGCACGACTCTGGCTCCAGACAGCGCTTGCGCCGTTACGATTACCTTCACACCTACCGCAAGAGGTGCGCAAACCGCATCATTAGCTGTATCCACAAACGGCGGCTCGCAGACGATTAATTTGACGGGCACCGGGATCGTGCCGTTGGTCTCGGCGGCTGCCCTCAGCTTTGGAGCACAGCAAATCGGGATGGGTAGTACAACTCAGTCTTTGACCATCACGAATACCACCGGCGCCGCGATGACCATCAGCAGTATTTCCATGCTGGGCGCCAATGCAGCAGATTTCATTTCGAACAATGGCTGCCCTTCTACATTGGCAGCCAATGCTAGCTGCAGCATCTCAGTTACTTTTAAGCCAGTAGGGGTAGGCTCGCGTCTGGCAACGCTGGTCATCTCTGATAGCGCGCCGGGGTCGCCGCACTCGGTAGCGGTGCACGGGACAGGCTCAGCAGGTCCTAACGCCCTTACCGTTTGGCGTCCTTCAAACGGAACCTGGTATGTGATCACGATCGCGAATCTGGCGCAGTATCCCAACCCGACCATTCAACAGCAGTGGGGATTGAACGGCGATATTCCCGTGCCGGGAGATTACGATGGCGATGGTCAAACAGACTTTGCGGTCTGGCGGCCTGCGAACGGAACCTGGTATGTGCTCTACCGAACTGCGACGGGCCAGTATCCGCTGCCGAGCCTGCAGCAGCAATGGGGTCTGCCGGGCGATATTCCCGTTCCCGGCGATTACGATGGCGATGGCAAAACCGATTTTGCCGTGTGGCGGCCTTCGAACGGCACCTGGTACATCATTCCCAGCAGCAATCCAAGCGGAATGATCATTCAGCAGTGGGGCCTCAACGGTGATACTCCGGTAGCCGGAGATTTCGACGGCGACGGCAAGACTGATTACGCCGTGTGGCGGCCTTCGAACGGTACCTGGTACATCATTCCAAGCAGCAACCCGGGGTCGCCGATCATCCAGCAGTGGGGCTTGCCTGGCGACATGCCGCTGGTCGGCGATTTCAATAACGACGGCAAAGCCGATTTTGCGGTGTGGAGACCATCGAATGGCACCTGGTTCATTCTCTACAGCACCGCTACCGCACAGTACCCCAATCCCAGCGTTCAACAGCAATGGGGATTACAGGGCGACATGCCTCTGGTGGGCGACTTCAATGGAGACGGGCAGGTTGATTACACCATCTGGCGCACTCCCACGCAGACCTGGTTCTCGCTGTACAGTACTGCAGTGAGCCAGTATCCGAATCCGAGTCTTCAGGCCCAATGGGGGCTGAAAGGTGACACGCCGCTGATCTTCCGGTAGATCTCGGAATCTGTCATTGTGCTACCGCGGATCCATCAGGCCCGCGCATCGGATGCGGCTTGACCTCGCCGGCGGTCATGCCCAGCGCCCACTTGATCGCTTCGAAATACATCTTCTGGATGTCCGGATTGTCCCATGTACTGGCATCGTGAGCAAAGGACGAGTAGAAGACACGGCCTTTGCCGTACATCTTTGCCCAGGCTAAGGGTACATCTGTGCTGTTGTTGCCGCTGCCGCCTCGTTCAGTTACTGGTAGCTTGCTGGTGTCGAGCCTGAGCAGCACATCTATTTTGTCTCGCGAGAAGTCTTTCGCCCGGTAAAACTCATCTTTGATCGTGAAGACCGGCGGGAAATGCTTTGTTGCAGGAAACGTTGGCTCTTCATTAATCACTGAACCTTGCACATTTCCCCAGGGATGGCCATCGAAGCGGCCGCCCAGCAGTTCACCGAACTCGGGCCAGGATTCGAACGCAGTTAAGGCGGTATGCGCAGCTACGAAGCCCTTTCCTTCGTCATGGACAAAAGCCAGCAAATCGGCCTTTTGCTCGGAATCGAGCTCGATCTCCCGGTGGCCGAGAAAAAAGATGGCATCCACATTCTCCAGGCTGGGGCCACCGCTGGCGAGCTTGCCGTTGGTCATCTTCGGATGTTTAGAAATAATGTTGGAATCTGTTCGTATGTACGCGAAGTAGGCGCCCGATTCATATCCGAGGCGCTCAATCACCGCCATCGCGTGCGATACCGAGTCATGCTGAGCGATTCCGTTCCTGGTGTCAGCCCAAATCAGTATCGCCTTTTGGCCGTTCCGCCGCGCGCTTGGCGGTGGACCCTGCCGCCGTGCTTGGGGCGCATTGGAAGAAGTTTGCGCTGTGGCCGGTTGCGCCGTGGCCGCAAAAGCTGCTAACAAGAGAACGGTGCATAATCTAAACGGACGAGGGCGGCTGCGCATCTCCTCAGACGGTAACACCGAACGAGCGCCGGACAAACGGATTAACGGTGACCTCACGGTTACATCAACTGAGCCCTAACTGATAGGCGACATAATCGAATCTGCTATCCGCGCGCAAAGCATCGAAGCGCGGATCGACTTTGATTGACATGAGCTCGAAGCACCGGTCCTGAACGGCCTTTCGGAGCCACTCGAATCCCGATTCGGGTTCACCCAAGGCAAAGTAAATCGAGGCGAACTCAAACGGAGACACGTAGCGTTTTGTCGCGAGTTCGTTGAGTTCGCAAATCGTATGTTGGACTTCGCTTCTTCTGCCCGACAATGCCAGCGTTCGCGCCAAAGCGGCTCGCATTCTGGGGCTGTTTGGCGATAGCTGAATGGCACGTTGAAATGCCGCCGCAGATTCCTCGAAATCCTTTCTCAATTCCTGGATAATGCCTAAGGTCCAGTACGCTGCTGAGAAGTGAGGATTTAATTCAACCGTGTGATCGCATTGCTCGAGCGCGGCATCGAAATCGCGACGGTAATAATGAATCACCGCGAGATCGCGCGCAATGATGGGAGATACCGGATCGAGGGCTTGCGCCAGTAACAACTGCTGCAACGCTTCGTCGAGTCTTCCCAAGGGAGCGAGACACGAGATGCCGTACCAATGGTGAGCTGTTGGATAGCGCGGATCGAGCTGAATCGCCCTGCGAAATTCGCGTTCCGCTCCCAGCCAATCCCAATCCTGCGTTGATTTGACATGTGCCAGTGAGGCATGCGCTTCAGCGGATTTATCGTCCACCAGCACGGCGGTCGCGGCATTAGAAGCAGCTTTTGTCCATACTTCCGCCGGCGCAAGCACACCGTAATGACCCAGCAGCCCGTAGGCATCCGCCAAACCCGCATAAGCCAGACAGTATTGAGCGTCCTCCCGAATCGCGCGTTCGAAAAATTCGGCTGCTTTGCGGAGCCCCTCTTCGGTGCGTTGATTCAGATGATAGCGGCCCTGCAAGTAAAGGTTGTAAGCCGCCAGGTTCTCCGTGGGGCGTTTTGCGGAGCCCGTGCCGCCGGAGGCCAACAATTCCGTCTTAAGTTGTTCCGCTACCCTTTGTGCAATTTCTTCCTGTATAGATAGCGCATCGTCGCTGTTGCGGTCGAGCGATTCGGTCCAGAGAAAACAACCGCTCGCCGCGTCGATAATGTGTACCGTGACGCGCAAACGCGCGCCAGACTTACGAACGCCGCCAGTGACCACAAGAGCTGCATCGGCCGGCTCGGCTGGCTCACGCAACGTAGGCCTCTCGATTCGAGAACGATCCCATGCAACCAGCCGTACATGCCCGAGTTTTGAGAGAGCGTGAATAATCTCGTCAGTTACGCCACGGCAGAAATAATCCTGATCGCCGCGTTCCGTATGATCGGCAAAGGGTGTCGCCACCGTGTTGCGGCTCACGAACGCAGCCGCCACCGACCGCCTGGGACCGGCCGCCTCAGTCTGTTTGAAAAGTGGCGCGTACCCGCCCTTCGGCAGTTCGATGTGAACGGCATCGCGCTGTCCTTCCTCGGCGTAATACTTCTCCAGGCGCGATCTCAATCGCCTTGCCTGTACGCGAACGATCGGGTCTGTACGCGGATCGAAAGAAGACTCTTTGTCGAAAACTTCCGTGCCGATTAGAAATTCTTTCAGTTGATCGCCACGCCCGGCGAGTGTTTCCCCGACAACAAACGCGAGAAACCGCTTCAGCCGGTCAGCCTGCTCAAAAGACTGGCTGGCCAAAACGCGCTCGAGATGCTCTTTCACGGCCTGCTCAGAACACTTCGCGGCGACAGGCATCGTGGCCCGGGACATTACAGTTCCATATTACGGAAACTGTGTCGATTGCGAGTAGCAGCCGTTTCCTCAAACGTTCTGCTCGCAATATGTCTCTTTCGTTAATGCAATCAGAACGCATGCCGCCGCCGCCCAAAGCACAATCAGCGTAAATGCCGCCTGAAACGCACTTGCGCTATAAATTCTTGTTCCGTTCAACATCTCTCCGCTCCAGCGCTTGTCCAGCACCCAGCCGATGCCGGGCTGCAGCAGAGTAGGACCCAGCATGTTTCCGATATTGGTTACTGCTGAGATCGTCCCCACATAACGGATTGGTACCTTCTCTTTGCTATAGGCGAACCCCAAAACACCCGAACCGCACGCCAGCGTTGTGATTGCGGCGGCTATCACAAAGGCCCAGAGTGGCAGCCCCGGAACGTAGAACAGTGCAATCCAACCGATGGTCGATACGATCGCGCCGCCCAGATAGATCGGTTTTCGACGGCCGATCCGGTCAGACAGGCCGCCGCAAATTGGGCTCGCCACCGCCCAGCAGACGATCATGATGGAACATACTGCCGCTGCCGATTTCGCGCTCAGGCCATAACGGCGGGAAAGAAACGGAACGCCCCACAATCCGGTAAAAGAAAGCACCGGACCCACCATTCCGCCTTGTGCCAGAAAAATGAGCCAGGTATTTGTGTACCCGAAGACGCGACGCAGGCCTGTCGCTACAGCTCGAAAACTGGTTGCGGCGCGATCCCTTATTTCATCCGGAGCGTAGCTGCGAAATCCCTTATCAGCCGGATCGTTTTCGACCAGCATCCAGGCAAGCAGTCCCACGCCCAAGGTCACGATGCCCGAACCCACCACAGTGGCGCGCCACCCGAACGATTCGATGAGCAGCCGTAGTGGAACCTGGGCAGTCAGTGATCCAATGTTGCCGATGAACAGGCCTAATCCGGAGAGCATCGCAAATTGCCGGCGCGGGAACCAGTGTGTCGCAAGCTTCAGAATGACGAGCCAGCCAACGGCTGTTGCTCCGCCGATAATGGCGCGGCCAGTGCAGGCCAGTAGAAAAGACCCTGTGGCGCCGAAGAGAAAAGCTCCCAGAGCGGCGCTGAAGCAGCCTCCGATGAGTACTTTCTTGGCGCCCCAGCGGTCAAGCAGAATTCCTATCGGAATTTGCATCGCGACATACAAGTAAAAGTAGAAGGCGGACAGATTGCCGAGTTGTTTGGCGCTGATTCGAAAATCGCGCATCAACTCGCCTGTCATCACCGCTGGCGAAACGCGCTGGTAGAACGCGATGAGATAGAAGACCGCGCCGATGATCCAGACGAACCAACAAAGCCAAGCGGGAGGAGTGTGGGTGAGTCTCGGGGACTCCTTGGCGGCTGTGGCTCGGGAAGCCATCGCGATTGCTATTCGCCCTTGCGGTAGATGTCGTTGATGTTCCAGTAACCCGGAGTTGGTGTCGGCGCGTTTTCCATTGGAACCTGAATCACTGTGGGCACGCCCGACCCGAGCACTTGCCTTATAGCGGGACCGAGCTCACCGGCTGATTGAATTGCGATTCCTTGGGCGCCACAGGCGCGCGCCACGGCTGCGTAATCCAAGCTGTACGGCTTGCCGTTACACGAGAACATGCAACCGAAATCCCAACCATAGTGCATCGCTTCCAAACCGGCAATGGTGCCGAATCCGGAATTGTCCATGACGATCCAAACGGCAGGGATATCCGCTTCCATGGCCGTCGCGATCACCGACATGTTGCTGCTGAAAGCCCCATCTCCGATCAGCGCTACCGCTGCCCGATTCGGTTCTGCGACCTTTACCCCCAGCACCGCCGAGGGTCCGAAGCCCATCGTTGCCAGACCGCTTGGCGTAATGAAGGTGCCGGGAACGGTGATCGGAAACTGTTGGCCCACGCCATTCTTGTTCCAGCCAACATCCGTTACCACAAACGCATCTTCCGGCAGTGCTTTTCTCAACTCACTCAGAATCCGCTCCGGCCGCAGCGGAAACTGGTCTGATTCGCGCTGCTGAGTCCAATTGGAGGAAAACGCTTCGCGCCCGCGGCGAATTTCTTCGCGGAGTCCGGGCCGGCTCGGGTGTGTTTTCCCGGAGGCTGCAGCTGCTAAGGCTTCGAGCGCAAGTTTGGCGTCTGCCACTACACCCAATTCGGTCGGATAGTTTCGGCCAATTTCTGCCGGATCGATATCCACGTGAATTAGCCGCGTAGGCGGAATCGAGAACGTATACCGCGGATCCCAGGAACTCGAATTTGCTTCTGCCAGGCGCGTTCCGATGGCAAGAATCAAATCTGCCGTCCGGCATTTTTCATTCGCGATCGGGGTGCCCCAAAATCCCGTCATCCCGAGCAGGAGCGGGTGATCTTCTCGCAAGCAGCCTTTGCCCATCAAGGTGTGTGCAACAGGTATCTCGAGTGACTCAGCGAGAGAGGCAAGCGCCGCAGAGGCGCGCGCGGACAGAACCCCGCCGCCCACATAAATGACGGGATTCTCCGCTGCGGCCAGCTTATCGATAATCTGATCGACTGCCGCCGCGTCTATATTCGGCCGGGCCATTGGCGCTGGAACGCTCCGGAACGCATCAGCAGCGAGATCGGAGGAAAAGATATCCATAGGGACATCCACCAACACTGGTCCTGGGCGCCCGGCTCGCGCAAGATGGAATGCTCGCTCGGTGATGCGAGGCAAGTCTTCGACCCGGTCCACGCGGTAGACACGTTTACAGAACGGGCGGTAAATCTCATATTGGTCGGCGTCCATATGCAGATTCACTTCCTGATGAGGATGCCGTCCGTAGTAGTAGGAAGGCACATCGCCGGCAAACACCACGAGCGGTATGGAATCGAGCGCAGCATTCGCTACGCCGGTGGTCGCATTTGTCAGCCCAGGTCCCAGGTGTGTTAACAAAACTCCTGTTTTGCCGGAAGCGCGCGCATAACCTTCTGCTGCGTGCGCGGCGACCTGCTCATGACGCGTGGAGATAAACCGGATCCGGCTTTTGCCCAATGCATCGAGCATTGCGATCACCGTATGGCCACAAAGCCCGAAAACGACTTCCACGCCAAGCCGTTCTAGATATTCGGCCAACAGATACGCTGCAATTCGCTTGCCTGGAGCGCCTCCGTTGCGGCTTTCGCTCGATGACAACACTGGACTCGAAGTACTCGTTTGCTGCACAGTCGCTCCTAAAAGATCTCGCTGTTAAAAAATTCGCCGAATAGCTCTTCATCAGACGGGCGGTCCTCCGGTATGGGCCGGCTTACCCAGGTGACGTTCATGTAATGCTTCAGCGAAATATTTTCGTTAGTAATGTTTCCGCCCCAATAACCACAACCCATGCTCGACGTCTGCGGCATGCCGTTTGTAAATGAGCCGGCATTCGCCTTTGATTGCGGCTGCCGGACCATGATCCGGCTGACTGGGGCCATTAGCGCCAGACGATTGATGTGATCGTCATCGAAGGAATAGATGCCGCAAGAGTGGCCTTTGCCACCGACTTCAAAGATCTGGCGAACCATATCCAGCGCCTGATCGAAACCGGAGTATTTAAAAATCGCCAAAACCGTGCCGAGTTTCTCGCTCGAAAAAAGGTGTTCTTTGCCGATCTTGTCTTCTTGTACGATCAAAAACGTCTTATTGGCAGGAATGCTGAAGCCGGATAGTTCGGCAACGCGCGCAGCCGGCCTGGCAATTGTTTCGGGTGTGCGATGGCCCTCCGCATCCCAGTAAGCGCGCCGCAACAACTCTTTTTCGCGCTCGTCGACAAGATACCCGCCTTCTGCCTGGAGTTGCTTGAGAAAAGCATCGTAAATGGATGCCTCGACCAACAGGTTGCCGTCCGCCGAACAGCCCGAGCCGTTATCATTTGTCTTGCTGATTCGCGTATTCCTGGCTGCCTCTTCGATGTTTGCGGTTTCATCTATCACCATCGTGGCGTTGCCTGCCCCAACGCCATAAGCGGGTTTACCGGAGCTGTAGGCTGCGCGCACCATAGGCTGGCCGCCAGTGGCAATCGTGAAGTCGCAGATAGCCATCAACTCCTGCGCCAACGGAATGCTGGGCTTCTCTATGCACTGCAGTAAGTCTTCGGGAGCACCTGCGTTTTTGAGCGCGGCACGCATGATTCGCACGGATTCGTTGGTCGTTTTTTTGCTTGCAGGATGCGGCGAGAATATGACCGCATCCTTGCACTTGACGGCATAAATTGCGGTAGTGGCCGGAGTAACATACGGGCTTGTAACCGGTATCAAAGAAGCGATCACGCCGCCAGGTTTCGCATATTTGACAATGCCTTTCTCCGGAATCTCTTCAATCACCCCCATACTCTTTTGCCGTAAGGCATCCCGCAAAACGCTGAGAATCTTCGCGCGTCTGGAGGGCTCCCGCCCGCCCATGCCGCTCTCGTCAACGCTCATGTTGGCGAGCCGCATTGCGGTCTGCTCATTGCCCATGGCCCAGGCAATCGCGCGACAGAGCCGGTCCACAGCAGTTTGATCGTAATGATCGATTGCAGCCATGGCCGCCCTCGCCTTATGCAGTAAGTTCCGGGCGTAAGCTCGTTCTTCTGCTGTTATTTCCCGTTTGCCGGCTGGGGTTGCTGTTACAGTTGCCATCTCTCCCTCAGGTTTTCGAATTCATTGGAACTTTTTGTCTTTTAACGAAGAGGCCGCGGTGGCGGGCCGTCATAGACCGTCGGAATTTTGATCCTCATCGGCTTTTCGCGGCTGTGCTCTTCCGCCACCTCCGCCGTTATCCCGGCAACTCTGCCGATGATGAACACCAGCTTGCCGAAAGCAGAGGGAAATCCCAGATCATAAAGAATTGCCGCCAGCGCGCCATCGATGTTGACTGGAAGTACTTTCCGCCGTACGGCGGCGGCCTTTTCAAGCGCCTCCATAAATGCAACGCCGTCCCGGGCCAAGCCGCTCTCGCGGGCCATATTAAAGAGCGTTTCGGTTCGCGGATCACGCTCCTTGTGGACCCGGTGGCCCAAACCAGGCAGGCGTTTGCCCGCCGAGCGAAAATCATCGAAAATCCGGAGCGCAGCTTCTTCCATCGAAATATTTCCGGAACCGGCGAGTTTTGTGCCGGCAGCAATGAGCTCCATGCAATCGGCCCCCGCGCCCCCGTGCTCGTCGCCGATAGCCAAAACACCGGCCGCAACTGCTGCCGATAGCGATTCACGGTTTCCCGATGCCACGAGCCTTGCCGCGGCGCACGAAGGTGCACCCGCCCCGTGATCGGCTACTGCAATCAGAATCGCGTCGATCAATCTTCGTTCCGCCGCACTCGGCAACCGCGATTGGTGTAGTAGAAACACCACATCCGCGAATGTCGTGCCCTGCATCAGAGCCGTTATTTCGTATCCCCGAATCCAGAGATTGCTCTGGTCGGAATTCGCAATTGCCGATCGCCAAGGCTCCATAAGTGTCTCGATTATGTGATCAATCCTCCTTACCGGGCAAGCATGGAGGGCCAACGTTACCGTTACCGCACCGTTACCCTGTCCTGACTGGAATCTTTGGGACGTGGCTGTGCATCTCCGGGAATCAAACCCATCGCCCACTGGATCGCTTCGAACCACATCTTCTGCATTCGCGGGTCATCCCAGCTCTCTTTTGTGTGCCCAAAGCAGGAGTAGAAGACCCGCCCTTTGCCGTATCTTCTGGCCCACGCAAGCGGAAAATCGTTATCGGTTCGATGAACTCTTGGGTTGTTTAGATCGATTTTGCTTTCGTCTAACCGGGCCAGGACCCGCACCTTATCGCGCGAAAAATTTTTCACCTGGTAGATCTCATCCCGCGCGGTAAATTCGTGCGGAAAGCCTTTCATCGCCGGGAAATCAGGTGCTTCATTAATAATCGGTGCATCAAAAATCAACCAGGGATGATCATCGAAATAACCGCCGACCATTTCGCCCCATTCCGGCCAGGTGTAAAAACTCGTAATGGCGGTGTGCGCTCCAATCAGGCCTTTCCCGTCATCTTTGATGAAAGATATGAGATCGGCTTTTTGTTGATCTGTAAGTTCCAGCTCGCCGATTCCATAGAAGAAGATTGCGTCGAAGTCATTCAGCGTTTTGTAGTTCGCAACATTCCCTTTCGTATCCGGCACGGCAACGTTCTCCGCGAATTTGATGGGGCGCTTGGTGATTAGCTGGATATCGGTGCGGATATAAGTGTCGTAGATACCGGATTCGTAGCCCAGTCTTTCGATGGTCGCGAGCGCGTGCGATACAGCATCGTGCTGGTAGATCTTGCGATGAACGTCGCCGATGGCGAGCAATGTTTTCTTAGGAGGCTGGGCTAATGCAGCCGGACCCGCGATTGTGGCGAAGAATAATGCGATGTGAAAAAAATATTTCATTGCGTGCTGCCGAATTGATACGACGATAGCGATACCTTTCCAAACCAGCTTCCCTGGAAGCCGGCGCGTGTATCGCCCCAAACCGCATAAAGATCACTCGACGTAAGATCGATTCCGTCATTATCGTCGTTGTGGGCATCGCGGTAATACTGCCGGGGCAGCGAGCGGCCGTGGCTGATCTTGAGAGGCGCACTAAATGTGTGGCCGCCATCTTTCGAAATGGAAGACCACGCCTCAAAGCTCTCGTCGCCTGGATAAACCGCCTTCCATACTATGCCTAATACGCCGCCCTGCCGCGAATACTTCCATGCGGGTTTGATGAACCGAATCGCATTCGGCACGGTGCCGGTTGATACGAATTCCGACCAGGTTTTTCCGTTGTCGTTGGTAGTCGTGACATCGTAATGCGGTGATGGTGTGGCGATGTAGCGCATTGCGGAGAAACGGCCCGAGGTAGTCGGGTCGGCGATCAGATTGCCTGGAATGCCGCCTCCGTCGGGACCGCCGCCGCCGCGCCCGGCAGCGGAAGCCGGAACTGTGATGTTTTTCAAAACGTGCCGGTCCCACACCTTTCCTTCGTTTCTGCTGATGCCGAAAACTAAACAGGGACAAGTTGCCCCTTCGCTATTCGGCACTCCGCTTGCCACATACATCTCGGCGATGGTCCCTTGACCCGCGGCAAAACTGGCACGTGTCAACTGCGGCCACTCCGGGCTATCGAGCGCATAAATTGTTCCAAAGCTATGCGCCTTATCGTGCGAAGCCGTGAAATAAGATTGCGTACGGTACTTACCCGGCGTACCTGTATCAATATCCGTCTGCCCTCCGGAGTTCATCAGGTAAATTGTGCCGGTGCTGTCGTCAAAGTAGACCCAGGGCCGGTCCCAGGGAGAATTGCCCCCAAAGCGCGGCTTCAGGCTCTTGTCGAACTGCGGGTAAGGCGGCTTGTTGTAGGAATTGATGCCGTCTACGCGTTTGCTCCAGGTCTTGCCGTGATCGTATGAGACCACCACTGCCGCTTCGCCGAACGGATCAATTTTTACGGGGTCAGTTTCGCGCGGTTCGCAGCCCATGATGAGAATGCCATCCTTCGTTGCTCCGGCAAACGGATCAGGGCAGCGAGTGAATTTGCCGCTCAGGATCGGCAGAATAAAATGTGTCCAGGTACGGCCGCCGTCATGCGTGATGGCGCTCACCGGCAATGTGGAGTAAGGAAAGTTGTGAAAGTCCTTGCAATTCACATCCGGCGCTTCGCATCCCGGCATGATCTGCCAGGTGCCCATGCCGGTGGCAACGATAGTCTTTGGATCGGTTGGATCAATAACAAATTGCGCCTCACCAGATCCGCGCGTTTCGTCGCCCAGAAGCAGATACTCGTCTGAAACCGGCTTCGGTGGAACCAGCGCCGGTCGAAAGCCGGGCGGTGGCTGCTCCGCCTGCGGCTGGGGAGCCTGAGCAATCACGAGGGATGTAACGGCTGCAATGACTAATAATGCTCGTTTCATATCGGATCTAATCAAAAGCTGTATTTAAGCGCAAACTGCAGAATACGCGGATCGAGCGCGCTTTGGATAACTCCGAATGTCGATAAGGAACTCATCGTCGATCCCGGATTATTGAATCGTGCATGGTTAAACACGTTGAATGCCTCCGCCCGAAAGTCCATCTGCTGGCGCTCGCTAATGCGGAAAATGCGTGATAGCGCTGCATCCAAATCCCAGGCTCCGGGGCCCTGAAGAATGTTCCGGCCCATGTTGCCAAACTGTCCCGCGGGCGGCACTGCAAATGCTGACGTGTTGAACCAGTGTTGAATGCTCGGGTTAGTCAGATTTGGATCCGCGATCACGTTGGGCCGTGTTACTACGCCAAGCGTGTTGTCCTGGCCTGTCGAAACCGAAAAGTAGCTACCGGTCTGGGCAGTGAAAATCGGTGCGATCTGCCATTCCGCAAACAACACGCGTAACAGCGCCGATTGAAATACCGGTACCCGCGCGATCAACGAAAGGTTGAAGACCTCACGAAGGTCGCTGGCGCAATTTCCGTAGTCGCTATGTGGATCGTTCGGGATCTGCGGAACGCCAGTGCCGTTTAGCCCGATTTCAACCTCGTCCAGACAGTGCGACCAGGTGTAATTCCCCAGCACAGTGAAGTTGTGAGTAAACGGGTGCTGTACCGAAATCAATAAGCCGTTATAATTTGCGTTCGCTCCGTAGCCGATGTTTGTTATCGCGCCGTAGTATTGGCCTTGCGACGGGTTTGCCAGATACAGGGCGCGACGAAAGTTTTCGTTGCCCGTCGTCGAACAGGGTCCCGCTTTTGTTAAGCCGTATTGACCCGCGGCGCAATTTCCAGCAATGTACACGACCGGATTATCAGACTCGCCAACTTCAAGGTGAACAGTGCGGTTACCCAGGTAAGTGGCCGAAACCAGCCAACCGCCGGCAAATTGTTTTTGTACAGATAAGTTCCATTGCTCCATGTAGGTTGGCTTAGGATGCAGATCGAAAGCGCCCAAGCCACCGCCGAAGAGCGGAAACTGCACGTTGGCCGGGGGCGGATTGGGCGTCGGGAACGGATTTCCTGTCAGGACGCCATTGCAGCCCTTATAAGGGTTGGACAATCCTCCGTTCGCCGTGCCACAGGTGATTGTTCCCGCCCAGGGGGAATGAGTTCCGAGCTGCAAAAACAGCGGCGTGCCGCCGTAAAAGATGCCATAACCGGCCCGAATCGATTCTCTCCCTTGGCCTCGCGGATCAAAGACGAGCGCCACGCGCGGCGCAAACTCGGCCAGCTTTCTTTCGGCGTAAGATGCTCCTGGCATCCCAGGATCACCATAGAAAAGCGTACCGGCCGGCGCGTTAATGAACCGTTGACTGTGAATGCCGGCATAGAACCAGCCAAGATCAAAGATGCTCTCGGTATGATCCGTGTTGTATGGCGGTAGATAGGGGTCCCAGCGCAGCCCGGCATTTATGCCGAATCGCGGGCTTACACGCAAATTATCCTGGACATAAAGCGATGGCTGATTCACCCGCTCGTGCAACACTTGACCGTTGCTCTGAAGAGTGGACGAAGGAAGGCCAAGCAGAAAATCGGCCATCGGAAGACCACCGGCCTGCAATACGTTACCGTTAAAGCTGAAATTATCGTTGCCCTGATAGCCCCCGTAGCCGTTCAACTGATTGTAGATCCAGTTGCCCCCAAAAATAACCTGGTGCTTATCGTGCACAACTGTCACGTCTTCGGCGATCTGGTAATTGTTTGACAGGAAATGGCTGGGTGCGCAATTCGTGCATGCAACGCCAAACGCCCCGGTCACAGTGAAGTTCAGATAATTCGGCGTATTTGCCGTAATGTTGGGCGTTATCCCCGCTTGTTGCTGTAACTGCGCTGGAGTTGGTACGCTCGACGGTAGGTACCGGAACACCGTAGATCGCGAAAAGCCGATCCGAAATGCACTTACAACCTTCGGATTGACTGCGAATGTATCGCCGATTACGGCAGACTGCACGCGGTCAGCAAGGCCCACCGTGTTGTCAGGCAAAACCGATGTCGTGTTATTGGACACCGTAAGCAAGTCGCCCTGGTAATATGGCGCATGCGAGAAGTTGGTAATGAAATAGCGCGTGAACAAGGAATTACGGTCACTCTTTTGCCAATCGATTCTTGCCGTCCCCTGGTTATCGCTGCTGAAAACAGGCACCGTGAAGAAAACCTGGCCGCATGCATTGACCGGCGGTGAGTTGGGCGCTAAGGGCGGAAGCAATTTAGTGAGTTGTAACGCGACCGGATTCAAAAGTGCCGGGCTGATCCTGTTGTTTACAAAGGGAGAGGCAAGCGTGATCTGCCGGCCTCCATTGCAGGAAGGCGAAGCAAGCGCTGTGAAATCCCCGCTCAATGCCGCCAAGGTCGGCACATAGGTGAAGTTGGCTGCAGGTGAGATGTGCTGGATCGTCCCTTGATAGCCTGCAAAGAAAAACAACCGGTTGTGAACGATCGGTCCTCCGATTGCCCCGCCGAACTGGTTGCGCTTAAGGCCGTCTCCAGTCGATGCAAAAAAATTTCTGGCGTTGGTGGCCGAATTGCGCAAAAACTCAAACACGGTCCCATGAAAGGTGTTCGTTCCAGACTTGGTAACCACATTTACGACGCCACCTGGCTGGCTGCCATAATTGGCGGGCAACGAACTCGTTTCGACCTTGAATTCCTGCAGCGAGTCCGGCATGGGCATCGGCAAACTCACGTTGGATACAGGGTCCATATGAATCGCTCCATCCAGTACAAACAGAGTTTGACCACCTTGTGCACCGGCGATAGACACCGCCGTTGCGCCCGGATAATTCTTGTTTGAGACCAGGTTCTGCCCCACGGTCGGATTTGTCGAGGTGGTTGCCGCGCCGGATAGCGTGATCAACTGCGTCACATTGCGGCCGTTCAGCGGCAGATCCACTATTTTTGCTTGATCCACCACCTGACCGACACCGGCGTTGTGCGTTTCCACCATAGGCACATCAGCTTCAACCGTAATCTCCTGCGACACCGAGCCGATTTCCAATTTCACCGGAATAGTGGGATTAGTATCCACCTGCAATACAATGCCGGATTGGACATACGACGCGAAACCGCTTTTTGTAACTTCGAGCCGGTACGTTCCGACAGGCAGACTAGTCAACGTGTAAGCCATCGCTGCCCGTAACGGCGGTACGTGCCGATCCGGTCCCGGTGTTTGTAACCGTCACTTGGGCCTCCGGTATCGCGGCTCCGTTCGGGTCAACAACCGTGCCGGAGATCTGCGAGACCTGCGACGTTTGCCCACTTGCCAGCGCAAATGTAAAGACAATAAAGCTACAGCAAATTACGGTTCTCACGAACTTCACGGTAATTCTAGGCGCGAACGGAGCACGCGGCAAGACGTGTAACGGTATCGATACTGTGCCCGCCGCTCATTTCGCCCAACGGGGGTTCTATGGGGCCAATCCCCCCGTTACCGTAACCACACCGTTACAACCGTTGTGGAGCACGGCATTCGCTGTTAGCATTGCCCTGAAACGCGAACTTCGGGAGGTCCGTGTGAGATCTGTCCTACGACTTTTTTTGTTCTGCGCGCTGTCCGTTCCACTCGTCCGGGCCCAAGGGGTATCAACCTCACAGATCAGCGGCGTGATACAGGACGCAAGCGGTTCCGCCGTTCCGGGCGCGCAAATCACACTGACGCAGACCGAAACCGGCGCCGTCCGAACAGAGATGTCCGGGCCGGACGGTAGCTACACCATGGCGAATCTGCCCGTCGGCCACTATCAATTGCAGGTAGAAAAGCAGGGCTTTACCAAATTTCTTCAATCCGGTATCGAATTGCAGGTCAACACCAACCCGGTGATCAACGTGACCTTGCAAGTCGGTTCCACCTCCCAGCAAGTCGTGGTCGAAGCCAGCGCCGCCATGGTGGAAACGCACGAAAGCGGCGTCGGCCAGGTGATCGATCAGCACAGTGTGGTGGAGCTGCCGCTGAATGGCCGTCAGGCGACGGATCTTATCGTCCTCTCCGGCGCCGCCAACACGGCGCCCGCCGGCGATCTAAATACAAATAAGAACTATCCAACCGTGACTTTGTCAGTTGCGGGTGGACTAGCGAACGGAATGACATACGTGATGGATGGCGGGACACACAATGACCCGTTCAATAATTTGAACCTGCCGTTTCCTTTTCCCGATGCCCTGCAGGAATTTAAAGTAGAAACCAGTGCGTTACCGGCTCAATACGGGCAGCACGCGGCGGCGGCCGTGAACGTAGTCACCAAGTCCGGCACCAATCAGTTTCACGGCGATGCATTTGATTTTTTACGTAACGGAATCTTCAACGCACGGGATTTTTTCGCGACTTCACGTGACAATCTAAAGCGCAATCAATTTGGAGGCACGATCGGCGGCCCGATACTGAGAGACAAAATGTTCTTCTTCGCTGGCTATCAGGGGACAATCGTTCGCTCGAATCCTCCCTCGACCGTCAGTTTCGTGCCTACTCAAGCCATGTTGAACGGCGATTTCACCGCATTCGCGTCGGCCGCATGTAATGGCGGTGTTCCAAGGAATTTGGGCGCGCCGTTCGTTGCCAACCGCATTCCAACCAACTTAATTAGCCCCATCACGCTGAAAATACTGCAACACGTACCGCTTTCTACCGACCCGTGCGGCAGACTCACCTACTCCATTCCGCAAAACAGCCGGGAGCACCAGGTGCTTGGACGAATCGATTATCTATTCAACACCAAGCACACGCTGTTCGGCCGGTACTTCATCGCCAATTACAATAAGCCCGCCTTCTATAACGGCGCCAACGTTTTGACTACAAGCCAAGTGGGCCAATCCGATCAGGATCAAGCTTTCGTTCTGGGCGACAATTATGTGCTCTCCGCAACCACAGTAAACTCGTTCCGGGGAACGGTATTCCGGACCCGCGGGTTGCGTGTCGTTCCACCTTTCTTCGGACCGCAGGATTTGGGCATACAAGCTGTGGGCGCTATTCCGGGATTTATCGGCATAAGCCTTTCGGGCGCCAATTTTGCCATCGGGGCGGGAGCGACAAATCCCGGCTACTTCAATTCCACCGGTTGGCAGCTTGCAGACGACTTCAATGTAATCCGCGGCTCGCACCAGCTTGCCTTTGGAGTAAGTTGGATACATGCCATCACAAACACGGTCAATAATCGGCCTACAAACGGCCAATATACCTTCAGCGGGCAAACCACAGGTCTGGCTCTGGCCGACTTCATGATCGGATCCGTAAGCGGCGGATTTGTACAAGGCGCGCCCGATCTCGACAACGAAAGGCAAAACTATATCGGGTTATATGCGCAGGATTCCTGGAAGATGAATTCCCGGCTAACGATTAGTTACGGGCTTCGGTGGGAGCCTTTTCTGCCACTCAGAAACGCCAATGGCTATGTGAATCACTTTGATCCCGTGGCTTTCGCCCAGGGAGTTCACACCTCCAGCTATACGAATGCTCCTGCCGGTCTGCTCTTCCCTGGCGATCCCGGCTATCCGGATAACTCGACCACCTTTCCCAGATGGGCCACCTTCGCACCGCGATTCGGTCTGGTTTGGGATCCCAAAGGCGACGGTAGGATGACCATCCGGAGTTCCTACGGAATCTTCAATGATTTTCCCCAGACCTTTTTCAACACAAGATTTTCAAACAATCCGCCGTGGGGCGCACAGATCAGCATAAGCAATCCTAGCGGCGGATTTGCCAATCCCTGGTTGGGCTATCCGGGAGGCGATCCTTTCCCGGCGCTCTATACACTTTCTAAAAGCGCGCCGTTTCCCTTATTTGGGGTCTATGTGAACAACCCTCTGCATGTGCACACGCCCTATCTCCAGCAGTGGGACCTCAGCATTCAGAAGCAGCTTGGCTCGAACATTCTTCTTTCCGCCAGCTACCTGGGCAATACGACCACCCACTTATGGACTGGCACAGAGGAAGATCCGGCCGTCTATATACCCGGAGCTTCAACCACTAGCAATACCAACCAACGCCGCGTGCTCTATCGCCTCAATCCCGCACAAGGCCAGTATTATTCCACCATCGGAATGCTCGACGATGGCGGCAAAGCGCATTACAATGGACTGCTTCTCACCGTGCAGAAACGGCTTAGCAATAACTTCAGCGCGCTTGCGAATTGGACCTGGTCACATTGTATTAGCGATCCGGAAACCACCGAGTTGACCGGACCCACTTACGTCAATCCGGCAAATCGTTCCCAGGATCGAGCCAACTGCGATTCAGATGTCCGTCACGTATTTAATCTTTCCTTTATCGCGAATTCGCCTCACTTCAGCAATCATCTGGTGAACACGGTTGCAGGAGATTGGCGCCTTTCCACAATCTTCCGGGCGCATACCGGGAATTACTCTACTGTTACAACGGGAGTGGATAACGCTCTTACCGGCATCGGTGGACAACGTCCGAACCTGCTGCTGGCAAGTGTCTACGGGCCGGGTCAGATGGTAACTGATTACCTCACCAGGCTGGCATTTGCTTCTCCATTAACGGGAACTCTGGGCAACTTAGGCCCGCTGAACATTGAGAACCCCGGGTTAATTCAGGTCGACATGGCACTCTCGCGTATTTTTCCCATCGTTGAGCATCAGAGCATCGAGATCCGTTGGGAAGTATTCAATGTGCCTAATCACTTGAATCCCGCTGCGCCCAACACAACTCTCAGCTCCGGGTCATTCGGTCAAATCACAAGTGACATTAATGGAGCAAGCGGTCAAACTGGCGATCCCAGAATTATGCAATTTGCATTGAAGTACGTATTCTAAGATTTGTTTCCTTAGCCATGAAGGTGCTCATTACAATTTCGCTGATTTTCAGCAGCGCAGCTCCTGTGAATGCGCAAGCCGATTGGCCAGCGACAAACTACGATCTGCAAGGCACTCGTTATTCGCCCCTGACTCAGATAACGAAAGATAATGTCGCGACGCTTGTCCGAGCCTGGACTTATCACATGGGCAAATCGAGTCCTCCTCCCGCTCCGTCATCCAGATTATCGTCTGAGCAGGCATTGCTCGCTTCGCATGGCGCACCGCGCGGCGGCCCACGGGGGCGCACCTCCGAAGCAATTCCAGTGGTAATCGGCGGCGTGATGTATCTCTCTACTTCCAACAGCTCGGTAGTCGCTCTGCAGCCCGAGACTGGCAAAGAATTGTGGTCTTATCACATCGACCATGCTTCGGCTTCCACCAGAGGCGTTTCTTACTGGCCCGGCGATAAGCAATCGCCGCCTCAGGTAATCTTTGGGACCACTGACGGCCGCTTGATCTCCCTCAATGCAAAAACCGGCAAGCCGGTGCCTGGATTCGGCAACGAAGGAGTCGTCGATATGAAGCAGGGCGTGATGAACGGATATCCGGATGCTGCCTACGGCCTGAATTCTCCGCCTGTCGTCTACAAAAATCTCGTTATTACAGGCGCAGCAGTGCAGGAGTCGCCCAGCCTGGGCGCCGCCGGTGACACGCGGGCCTGGGACATCCATAACGGCAAACTGGTCTGGCAGTTTCACTCCGTGCCACGCCCGGGCGAAACGGGAAACGACACCTGGGAAGACGATAGTTGGAAAGGCCGTTCGGGCACCAATGTTTGGGGCTTTATGACGATCGATCCCGAGCTGGGCATTTTATATATGCCGTTCGGCCAGCCAACTTACGATTACTACGGCGCGGATCGCAAAGGCCAGAACCTGTTCGGCGATTGCATAGTCGCGGTTGATGCGATGACTGGTAAGTTGAAGTGGTACTTCCAGACAGTTCATCACGACTTATGGGACTACGATCTAAGCGGCCCTCCCGTTCTATTTACGGTGAACCAAAACGGCAAGAAAATACCCGCGGTCGCAGAGATATCCAAGACTGGCTTTCTCTACATTCTGGATCGCCGCACGGGGCAACCCGTTTTCGGCATGGAAGAGCGGCCGGTACCCCAAAGTGATGTACCTGGAGAGCAGAGCTGGCCGACACAGCCGTTTCCCTTGAAGCCCCCGCCGCTGGCGCGGAACTCTTTCGACAAAAGCGAGATTACAACCTTAACTTCCGAACAGGAAAAATTCTGCACGGATCTGTACACCCAAAAAGGCGCAGGCGACATGATCAACAAGGGCCCTTTTACGCCCTACGCAAGTGAGATGAGCGTCGTCTTCCCCGGAACGCTTGGCGGTGGTAACTGGAACCCGATGTCTTTCGATCCGAAACTCGGGTACCTGTTTGTCAACACTCAGGATCTTGGCGGAATCGGCAAGATGGTAAAGAACAAAGAAGGTTCGCGGACGCCGTATTCCAGAACGAGTCCCTTGGGTCCCGTGGGCCGCTTCTGGAATCCGGATCTCAACATGCCCTGCCAGAATCCGCCTTGGGGCCGGCTAATCGCCGTCAATGTCAATACCGGAGATATTGCCTGGCAGGTCCCCCTCGGGATCGTGGAGAGTTTGCCGGAAGGAAAACAGAACACCGGCGCCCCCAACCTGGGCGGTTCCCTTGCCACCGCGAGCGGCCTGGTGTTTATCGGCGCAACGATCGATAGCCGTTTTCGCGCATTTGACTCCAAAACAGGAAAAGAGTTGTGGGTTACTAAGCTCGAAGCAGGAGCGCACAGCGCGCCCATCACTTACAAAGGCGCCGATGGCCGCCAATATGTTGCCATAACTGCTACCGGAGGCGGCTTTCTTGCCGACCCGAGCAGTTCCGATGTGCTGGTGGCTTACGCGCTGCCACTGAAAGGCTCACAGAACGGC
This sequence comes from Terriglobia bacterium, assembly GCA_021324185.1. Taxonomy (GTDB): domain Bacteria; phylum Acidobacteriota; class Terriglobia; order Bryobacterales; family Bryobacteraceae; genus Bog-105. The sequence continues at coordinate 63,197 of JAJPJN010000012.1, forward strand.
CTGGTGACTGAGGCAAGTTCTGCACAAGCTACTCCAGGTAAGCCGAATTCAGGCAACATTGTTCTGGCCGACGGTCCCGGAAAAGAAGTTGTGCAGCGTATGTGCCTCACCTGCCATCCGGCTGAGATCGTTATTCAGAAGCGCCGCACACCGGCAGCATGGCAAAACACCGTCGATGACATGGTTGCACGCGGCGCACGGGGATCTAAGAGCGACATCGAGACTGTAGTGAAGTACCTTTCTAGTCACTACGGCCAATAACGTTGCTTTCGGGCCGGTTTACTGGCCCGCGGCATTCTTGTAAACGACACCGCCCTTCATCACAAACGCGACTCTTTGTACTGCGGTAATGTCCTCAATCGGGTCCCCATCCACCGCCACAATGTCGGCGAAATACTCCGGCTTCAGGGCGCCTATCTGTCCTTCCCAACCCAACACTTTGGCTCCATTCAGCAAATCTGCGCGTAAAACATCAATCGCTTTCATACCGTATTGCGCCATGAGTACGAATTCGCGCGCCTGCGTGCCGTGCGGAAACGGCCCCACGTCCGATCCAACCGCCATAGGTACTCCCGCTGCCAGTTGTTTCTTGAATTCCTGCGCGTGATACGCAAGCTGCTCGTGTAAACGAGCGCCCGCTGCCGGCGAGGCCGCGTGATCGGCAAAATATTCCGAAATCGTGAACGTCGGGACGGCGGGTATCTGTTTCTCGCGCATGATCCGCATTGTTTCCTCACTCAATTGATCGGCATGGTCAATCGCCTCCACACCGGCCTGCGCCGCATACAACGTTCCGGGCTCGCCCGTTGCATGTACTCCCACGCGCTTGCCCACCCGCGCCGCTTCCTGCACAGCGGCGGCTAATTGCGCCTCCGTGTACTGGTAAGGCGTCGAAAATTTTCCATCCCGAAAACTATCGCGCCCCGTCTCGTACATCTTGACAAAATCCGCGCCCTCTTTGAACTGCTCGCGTATCACTTCGATGATTTCGTCCACATTATTGGCGTACGTTGCATTGGAGAGCACATGCTGCGCGGGATTGAAGCGAATCGCGTCTTCGTGTCCACCTAAGATATCCACGGCGTTGCCACTAATGCGCAATCTTGGTCCCGGAATCAGCCCCTGATTAATGGCGTTGCGCACGGCAGTGTCCGCCGATCCCGCTCCTTCGGTGCCCATGTCGCGTTCGGCCGTAAACCCCGCCATCAGGTCGTCGCGCGCGGCCAGCGTAGCTAATATCGTGCGCTGCGGAACGGATTCTTCCACCGTCTGCATGTCCTCTGCGCCTGGATGTAAGAACAAATGAACATGCACGTCGATCAGGCCTGGCATTAGCGTGCGATTGCCTAGATCGATAACACGCGCTTCCGGCGGATGCGCCACGGCTGTGCCTGTTTGCACAATTCGCCCGTTTCGCACCAGCACTTCGCCCGGCGTCACCATGCGTCCGGCTTCGATATCAAGTAATCGCGCCGCATGCAGCACGATCGTGCTGCGTGGCGGGGCCGTTTGGGCTGCTGCAACGAAAGAGAAAGCAAGGGAAAACGCGGACAGCGCCGCGACACGCGATAAATTCATGGGAACGGTCCTAAACAAAACTGGGTTTCTTGTATCGTACTAGGGCCGAATTCGCAACCGCACGGCTCGGCGAAGTGGCGCGACCAACGGAATCCCTTTGAGTCACACTTTAGGCTCACCTCGCGCCACGAGTGAAGTTCTGGCCGCCGCCCACGGTGTGAGCCCGCGGGGTTTAAAGACGGAAAGAACCACGGCCACACCGAGGAGCAGAAAGGAAACCATCGGCGGGAACAAGAGCTGAATACCGAGCGGCCCGAGGCGTTCGCGTACAGCTTCGGCAGTTTGCAATCGGGCAATATCGGGAATGCTGTGAATGGCTGTCAGGAGCGCGACAAAGACCAGCGCGGTCATAAGAACGGAAAGCAGCAACTTTATGAACACCCACCAGTGGCGCAGCAGGCCCCAGGCAGTCCCCCAGCCAAGGAGAAGCCCGGTCGCCAGAATACCGAGGCAAAGGATGGGGACGGCGGCGGGGGCGATGAGAGCAGCCGCAAAGTAACCGGCGATCGCCTCGGTGACGCTGTTAGTAATCCGTGCATTCAGCAGGAGCAGGAATAACGCAATGTCCAGTCCCATCCACCCGACGCCGCAGAAAATGTGCAGTACTAGAATCCATTTGCGCGCCGCGGGCGCGAGTCGCCACCATCCTTGTCGCCTGAAAGAACTCGTTTGATTCTGCACTTCCTTATATCCTTACGCCCATACAACTGAAATCGTTCCCCGAAGGTTTTCGGGCGCAGCAATATTTTTCTGGAACAATTCGGGCAAAGCCGGCGTACAGACATAATGAACATTCATATAATGGAGTCCACTATATGAAATCTCCCGCGCAGCACGATGAATGGAAAAAAGGGAGCGCGGAGCTCTTAATCTTATCGCTGTTGGAAGACCAGCCCCGGCACGGATATGACATCTCGAAATTAATCCAGATCCGGTCGGGCGGTGCGTTGCGCTTCCATGTCACGTCGCTCTATCCACTGCTTCATCGCATGGAAAAGGAAGGTTGGATTGAAGGACGTTGGGTGGAAAAGGCCGAGCAGCGCAGGCGGCGCTATTACAAGCTGACCGCCCAGGGTCGAAAAACACTTCGCGCCCAGCAGAAAAGTTGGAAGGATTTTATCGCTGCGATCAGCCGCGTAACAGGAATCGAACATGCCTGACTGGAAAACTATCGTTCAGGACCGCGTCGCCTCCATGCGGCTCGACCCGGCCGCTGAGGCCGCTCTTATCGAGGAACTCGCGCAGCACCTGGAGGACAAATACCGCGAGTTGCGCGCCTGTGGAGCAAGTGAAGAGGAAGCATTCTGGCAGGCTGAGCGCGAGCTCGACGATTTGACACCGATCGAGCAAGAGTTCGGGAAAAATCAACGAATGCCAAAGTACGATACCGTTCCCGCGGGCGATGTATCGGCGCGTAGTTTCTTCGACGGCCTATGGAAAGATCTGCGTTTCACATTGCGTGGAGTACGCAGAGACCGCTTATTCGCCCTTTCTGTCGTTCTGACACTAGGGCTGGGCATTGGCGCAAACACCGCCGTCTTCACACTCATCAACACTCTTGTCTTAAACCCACTGCCGGTGCCGAACTCCTCGGGCCTGACCGTTCTCGTGCGAGCGGATGTCAAAAGCACTTCGAGGTCGAACGTGCCGTTGCCACTCTCATACGCGGATCTGAAAGACTATCAGGCCGGAAACAAAGTTTTCAGAACGCTGGCCGGCTACACGTCGCCGCGTCTCCTCACATTGCAAACGGGCAACACTTCCCAACGCCTGTTTGGCGAGATCGTGACCGCCAACTATTTTTCGGCCCTCGGGCTCACGCCCTCTAAGGGCCGCTTCTTCTTGCCCGAAGAAGATGCTACGCCGGGCGCCCATCCGGTAGCAGTCCTGAATTACGGCGCTTGGCAGACGCGTTTTGGCGCCGCCGGCGACATTATCGGCAAAACACTTCGACTGAACAACATCGAGTTCACCGTAATCGGCGTTGCGCCGCCGCATTTTATCGGCCTGAATGCTGTCTTCGGGCCCGATTTATGGATTCCCACCGCGATGCTGGAGCAATTGCTACCCAACGAAATGCAGAACGCCTTGGCGGATCGCAGCAAAACTGCGTTCATCGGAATCGGGCGATTGAAACCTCGTATCACTCGATCACAAGCGCAGGCGAATATTGCAACCATCGCTTCGTCGCTGGCGCGTGAATACCCGGAGATTGATGAAGGGCACACTGCCGCCGTTCGTTTCGTCACAGATGTTCTGTTCGCTAGCAGTTTCGGTGGCACGTCCACTGTGGTATTTGCGAGCGTCGTGCTTTTGCTCGTGGTTGGAATCGTGTTGCTCATCGCCTGCTCGAACGTCGCGAATCTTCTACTCGCGCGTGCGGCGGCGCGCCAGCACGAGTTCGCGGTGCGCCTGGCCACGGGAGCAAGCCCCACACGGTTATTACGCCAAGTGCTGACTGAGAGCATCGTTCTCGCGGTGCTGAGTGGCATAGTGGGATTTTTGCTCGGTTATGCCGGGACGACGCTGTTGTGGTCTA